>JACCVN010000090.1 GCA_013698165.1 Parachlamydiaceae bacterium
AAAAAAACGATAAAGCCAGTTATACCTTGGATTTAAACAATGGCACCCTGCCATGCGCCCATTGTTGCTAATTACCCCTCTCTGCGTTCTCTGTGGGCTCTGTGGTAGTATACTCTAATTCATAACAGCCTTAGAACCTATTCGAAACGTTTGTATAAACAGAGCAAATTTACTACCACAGAGCCCACAGAGAACACAAAGAGGGGGCATTAGCAACAAGAGAAAAAAACGATAAAGCCAGTTATACCTTGGATTTACAATGGCACCACTGCCATGCGCCAATTGTTGCTAATTGCACCTCTCTGGTTCTCTGTGGGCTCTGTGGTTGTATACTCTAATTCATAACAGCCTTAGAATCTATTCGAAACGTTTGTATAAACAAAGCAAATTTACTAACACAAAGCCCACAGAGAACACAGTGTGGGGGAAGAACCATCCCTGGTGACATCTCCCATTATTATCATCACTCTCGTCTCCCACCTTTTTATTTGCTTATTCCCTACTCAAAAATAAAGTGCGCTGGAGAGGTTAAACAATCAAAATCTGAATAGTTACAACTAAAGTTGGTTATTTGACAAATAATCTTCTAATTGTTTAAAGTAAAGCATTATGAAAATACATCCAACTTTCAATTTTCTATACAAGCCTACTTTCCCCCGTCGGGGGTAAATTTCAATTTGAACATTCCATCCTGATTAAATATTTTCAGCTTCTGAATTTATTAATACTTTCTATTATACCACTCGGCCTCTAGGCCAATATTTACCTTCAATTAAGTACATTTAGGTTACAATGAAGAATATTCAAAAAATGATTGTTAAAGTTGGAACCAGCACTTTGACTCAAGGCGGCCAAAAACTTTCTCGCCGGTATATGCTCAGCCTGGTACAACAGTTAGTCCAACTACAAAGCCAGGGTATACAAGTCGTACTTGTTAGCTCTGGGGCCATTGCCGCAGGCCGTGAACTGATGAATTTCCCTAAAGTCGGCCGCTCACTACCTGCCAAACAGATGTTTTCGTCTATTGGTCAGGCAAAATTAATGCAAACATGGTCGGAACTTTTTTCCTTATTTGACATCCAAGTAGGCCAAGTGCTACTCACAAGAGATGACTTTTCTGACCGTAAACGCTACCTCAATGCTCGGGACACTCTGCATTGCCTCTTGCAGCATCAAGTGATCCCTATCATTAATGAAAATGACACTGTCGCAACAAAAGAAATTCGAGTTGGCGATAATGACAATTTAGCTGCCCTGGTGGGTAACTTAATTGAAGCCGATTTGGTTGTTCTACTGACTGATCAAGAGGGTCTCTTTACTAAAGATCCTCGCTTAAATAGCGATGCCAAGCTTATTCCAATTGTGGAACACATCAATGAATCGATTTTTGCTCTAGCGGGAGGTTCATCAACAAAACTTGGCACCGGTGGAATGGTAACGAAAATTGAGGCAGCTCAAATTGCCTCTCAATCTGGTACACGCACAGTGATCGCTTCATCAGCACGTCCAAATATTTTGATCGACTTAGCTCAAGGCAAACAAATTGGTACGCTATTTCTTGAAGAAATCACTGCCCGTGAAAGTCGAAAGCGCTGGCTTGTCTCAGAAAAAAGAAAAGGAATGATCATTGTTGACGCTGGTGCGGAAGATAAAATTATGCATCATGGCGCCAGCTTGCTAGCCTCTGGGATTTTAAAAACTTCAAAACAATTTGATCGTGGGGCAACGGTGGAAATTATCTCTCTTTCAGGAAAGGCGATTGCCATTGGGATTACCAACTATGGCAGCGATGAGATCCAACAATTAATCGGAAAGCATTCTGCATGCATAGAAGATATCTTGGGATATAGCTACGGCACTGAAATGATCCACCGTACAAATATGACACGCATTAAAATGAATGAGGAAAAGACATTATGAACGAAGCTTCTGATCTTAAAAAAATGGCTCAACTTGCCAAATCCACAACTTTTGAAATGGCGACTGCCACCGCTATTCAAAAAAATGACGCCCTTAAAGCGCTGACAGCAAACATCGAAAGGCATCGAGATAGCATCATGCAAGCGAATTCCCAAGATGTCGCTCTTGGTAAATCTTCAGGCCTCAATGACGCTCTTTTAGAAAGACTCTCTCTTGAGAATAAACTTGAAGGGATCATCCAAGATATTAAACAAGTGATCGATCTTCCTGATCCTGTAGGAGAACAAATAGAAGAAAAGATTTTACCTAACAAATTGAACTTGGCAAAATATCGTACCCCTTTAGGTGTTTTGGGCGTCATTTATGAGTCTAGGCCAAATGTCACAATCGATATCACTGCCTTAACCATTAAATCCGGCAACTGCGCCATCTTACGCGGCGGTTCGGAAACCCTCACGACTAATAAGGTATTGATCGATCTAATTCAAGACTCTCTAGACTCTGTTAATTTGCCTTCTAAAGCTATCCAACTTATTGCCAATGCGGATAGGGGCCAGGTCAAAGAGCTGCTTCAATTGCATGAGTTCATTGATCTAATCATTCCACGAGGGAGCGCAGCTTTACAAGACTTTTGCCGAAAAAATAGTACGATTCCTGTGATTACTGGAGGCATTGGCATCTGCCACCTTTATGTTGATGAATATGCCAACTTAGATGAATCCCTAAAAGTTATTTTTAATGCCAAAACCCGTCGGCCAACAGTCTGCAATGCTTTAGGGACTCTTTTAGTACACGAATCTATAGCTTCTCATTTTATCCCTAAGGTGATTGAACACTTGGGAAATAAAAATGTTTCTTTTAGACTGGATAAAAAGGCCTGGAATACTATAGCTAACCACCCCTCATGTAAACCCGCTGAGCCTATGGATTGGGATACTGAATGGCTTAGCCTAGTTCTTGGCATTAAAGTTGTCGACAACATAAAAGCTGCGATTGGGCATATTCACGTACATAGCACTGGTCATAGCGATGGAATTTTAACTGAAAATTCTCAAAATGCAGATATTTTTATTAAAAGTACTGATTCCGCTGTTGTCTACGTCAATGCCTCCACTTGCTTTACTGATGGCGCTCAATTCGGCTTGGGATCAGAAGTGGCCATCAGCACCCAGAAACTTCATGCTCGAGGTCCAATGGGATTAAATGAACTTACTTCCTACAAATGGGTCGTGAGAGGCGATTACCAAATAAGAACTTAGGAGTAAACCAACAATGATTTATTCACTTCCTAAAGGAATGTTTATGCAAATAGCAATTATCGGTTGTGGAAATATGGGTTCAGGAATGGCCCAACGACTTTCTGAGACAAACTTAATCTCTCTTTATGATCACACTTTCGAAAAAGCGAAAAAACTTGAAGATGAAGGATATGGAAAAGCCTTTGATAATATTTTTGAAACCGTCAAGCATGCAGAAATGATCATTCTGGCTGTAAAACCTCAAAATCTCAAGGAAGCTGCAATTCTTCTAGAAAATAATTTAAATGATAATCAGATTTTGGCTAGTCTTCTATCAGGTACTCCCTTAAATGTTCTCAAACAATTTTTTCCAGTGGGAAAAATTATGCGCATGATGCCAAATCTCGCTGTGATTTATGGAGAGGGCGTGGTCGGCTTATCATGCAACGATAATTTCCTTAAAAAAGATAAAAAAAATCTTACAAAAGCAATTGAATCTTTGGGGAAACTCGTATGGTTGCCTGAATCTAAAATGGATGCACTTACAGCTTTAGCAGGCTCAGGACCAGCTTTCTTCTTAACAATTATCGAAGCTATAGTCGAAGCTGGCATTGCCATGGGCTTTACTGCCAAAGATTCCCAAAGCCTTGTCCACCAAATGCTATTG
>JACCVN010000123.1 GCA_013698165.1 Parachlamydiaceae bacterium
CAATCAGTGGGGCTATTAGCGCACCTGCCGACAAAATCAAGACTCTTGTGCAAGCTAAAGAATTATCTTTTATGAATGCTGCAAAATCTGTTGCACGAGAAATAGGTACAGTCAAAGGGAAAAAAAAATTTTCAATAGATATCTCTAACCGTGCAGTATATCTAGGCCTCTCACTTGCATATTGAATATACTCAATAATCAACTACCTCAATATTTGCCTAGCCAGATGAAAAGTGAATAAGTTGGGCATCAACTTTTATAAATTAGAATAAGTCAAAATATTCATTCTATTTTCCGAAGGATATTCTGTTTCTAAATCCGACTCAGAAATGTACCCTTTTACTTTTATCAGCAGGGTCAGCACGGCTTGGTAGGCACCTGCGAGACGCAGCAGGCTACAGTGGGTATGCTATAAAGCCAGCATAACCCTGAAAAGGGTTCATCTCTTTTTTCTACATCGCAGCATTATTAGAATGGGTCTTCGCAGTCGCCCTCAATAGTATGTTTCAGTTCTACTTGGAAGTCTTTCTCATGTTTGCAAATAGTTGAGTCAAGTAGCAGCGTCCATTTTTGCTAAAAGCAATTCCCATACCTGTTAACTTGTAATCTCCCAGAATATTTTTACGATGGCCAGGACTTTCCATCCATCCTTTTACAGCCTCTTTTAGGTAATCATTATAGCCGTAAAGATAAGCCACGTTTTCTCCAACAGAACTTATGTTAGGTTGACACTGGATTTTTTTAGCGCGATTATCAAAACCATTATGACCAAAATCAACAGTACCTTCAGCCATATTAGTGCTATGTTCTTTGGAAACTTCAGAAAGCAGCTCCCATTCTTTCAAACCTTTAAGGCCATATTTTGCGCGTTCTTCATTGATTAAAATAATCAATTGCTTCTCTAAAAGTATTACCTCTTGTTTAGTAAAATACTTCTTCGGTTGCTGATTTTTAGCCTCAATTGAAAATGAAAAAAATGAACAACAGATAAATAACGCAATGAAAATAGATTTGTACATTGTGGTTCCCAGGTGAATTTGAAATATCGAGAAAAAAGATGGTAAGCATTGTGGTTAAACACTCTGTAGCCTGCTGCGTCTCGCAGCAGGTGCCTACCAAGCCGTGCTGCACCTGCAGCAGGCCGCAGCATGCTACGAGGGGGTCCAGAGGGTTTTTGACCTTTTTATGGGGGAGGCGATGCCCCCCCCTAAATGGAAGAGGTGAGATTCGAACTCACGTCACAATTGCTTGTGAATCTGTTTTCGAGACAGACGCATTCAGCCGCTCTGCCACTCTTCCTGGAGACAATATTCATTGGTCAAACAAAGTATTTGGCTTTGTACTAGAGTTTATTAGCATTTATCGCATGCAAGGATAGTGAGGCTTCTGTCAACTTCGCTGCATGTTGGGCAATGGCTGAATAGAGCAGAACAGTTTAGTAATAGAACGAAAGTTAGGATTAGAGTAGAAAAATTCATATAACCTCCAGGAGATTTTGAGGGACATAAAAAAGAAGACTTTAACCATAAAAACTGGTCAAAGTCACAGGAATTGTAAGAGGATTGGACACAAATTGTCTAGCTAAATTTCGCTTCAACCTTAGCTCTTTCAGCCATAAGTGCTTCCCAGGTGATGGTATGGCCCTGAATCTTGGCTGTGCGCTGAGAAGAGGCTTTCGACATCTCTTGAATGATACTTCCCTTTTCGCCTTTTCCAGAAAAGTTGAGGAGTTTTACGTGATCCGCCTCTTGCTCAGCTTCTAGTGTAGCGATTAATTTCTCAAGCTTTGCGATTTCTTGATCGATAGGTTTTAGGGCTTTGGACCGTTCGTTAATCATTTCTGCGCGCTGCTGTTTGGAATCGCGTTGATCCACATTTTTTTTCTTTGTTTTGCCATATGCCGGTTCATCCCAACCATGTTTCTCTAAGAAAGTTTCGTAGTCACCTAGAAAAGTCTCTTGGCGGCCTTCATGGCAGATGACAATTCTGTCGAGCTGCAGACGCTTAAGGATAAGTTCACTGTGGGTAACCATGACGACACTCCCTTGAAACTCCTCTAAAGCATCGATAAGGGCTTCGATCGACTCCATATCCAAGTGGTGGGTAGGTTCATCCAAAAGCAGAAGATTGCATGGCGAGGCTAATATTTTCCCCAGAAGTACCCGGCTTTTTTCGCCTCCTGAGAGCACTGCAGTGCGCTTTTCAGCCTGATCCCCGCTGAACATCATGAGACCGCAAAGCCTTTTAACCTCAGTCCTGTTAAGCTTGGGGTTTGCACCCCAGATTTCTTCTTCGATAGTATTTTGCGGGTGTAGTCTTTGAATATTAGTTTGACCGAAGTAACCGATAGAAAGATTTTCCCAACGTTTGACAGAACCTCCAAGAGGTGAAAGGTCGCCGGCTAGAATACGGAGGATCGTAGATTTACCGCGGCCATTTTTTCCGATGATTGCGATATGTTCATCTTTCTCGATATCTAATGAAAAGTTTTCAACGATTTTCACTTCGGGAGTGTATGAGAAATATAAATTCTCAGCGCTGAGCATTTTCTTTCCAGGGAAGAACGCTTCATTAAAATGGAAATCCAACTGATAAAGATCTTTTAGCTTTTCCAGAGTAGGGATGCGTTGAAGAGCTTTTGCCTTTGACTGCGCTTGAGTCGCCTTAGAGGCTTTTGCCCCAAAGCGGTCGATAAAAGATTGGAGATGGGCACGTTTTTTATCCAGGTTTTCGGCTGTGCGCGCATGGATCTCTTCTTCCTGAAGAATTTTGTCATAAAACTCAACAGTACCACCTTTAACTTTCCGCACTCTTTGACGATGAATACCCATGGTGTGTGTTGCAACGGAATCAAGAAATTCGCGATCGTGAGAAATAAGGACGAACTCTCCTTTCCATTGTTGAAGGAATCTGGTAAACCAAGCGATTGAAATAATGTCTAGGTAATTTGTAGGTTCATCAAGGAGCAGACAGTCAGGCTCAGCGATAAGAACCTTCGCGAGATTCAAGCGCAACTGGAAGCCGCCGGATAACTGTTGAGGATCTAAGTACATTTGTTCGTCTTTGAATCCTAGGCCAAAAAGAATTTTCTCTGCTTTATGCAGTGCATCCTCGTCACCCACAGGTAGAGCTAGCGCTGCCTCTTCTAATATGGTGGATTCGGTAAATTTAATATGTTGTTTTAGAATTCCCAACTTATAATTTTTGCGCAGTACAACACTGCCTTCGTCCGGTCTTTCTTCGCCCGTTAAAATTCGAAAGAGTGTTGTCTTTCCCGAACCGTTACGTCCGACTAAAGCGCAGCGCTCTCCTTCTTGAATGCTGAAGGTGGCCTCCTCAAATAAGGGTAAGCCGTGGTATCCCATTGAAAGGGAGTCAACTTGTATCATGATAAAAATGCCAAAATAGAATTGCTAATAAACTTCAAATCGATTATAATAACGCTTATAATTTACTAAAAGAGAAATATAATGTTAAGCTTTAGAAAGAAAATTCTCCTATCATTTCTTGCCGTATTCTTCCTTCAGATTACTCTTATATTTCCTTTTGCTTCCCATTCCGCACGTTCAATGTTTAATAACGTAATGGAAGCTCGTACAAGTGAAATCATTCATAACATCGAAACTGCTCCGGATGAAGTTCAGCTCATTCAATATCTAAAGAACCAAAAAGCAATTATTTTCTTTAGGGTCAGTGTAATATCCAACGAACGTAAAATTCTCTATGATTCTCACACAAAATCGATTTTAGGTGCTAGCTTTAGTACAGATTATATTGTTAATCATCCCGAAGTAGAAGAAGCTTTCGATAAAGGTGTGGGCGTTCATGAAGAATGGTCTCAAATTTTAGGTCAAAAGCTCATCTATTTGGCTAAAACATTTGACTTTCATGGGAAGCCTTATGTCGTGCGCACAGCTTTCCCTTACCAAAACGTATCACAACTTATCCAAGAATTTGAATTCGGATTTTTAGTATTAGTTAGTTTTATTCTTTTGCTGTTTAGCATTATCACTTGGTTCATTATTCATCACCTTACTAAGCCGATTCAAAAAATTGTTCAGATAGCAAAAACTTATCAAGAAAACTCTGTCAACAGCATCCCTACGATCGATATTAACAACTACAATCCTTACGATGAATTTGGCAAACTTGCGCGCACTTTGAACTCGCTATCAGGAAAAATCCAAAGGCAAATTAATACCCTTACCACCGAACGGAATGAAAAAGAAGCAATCTTAGAATCTTTAGTAGAAGGTGTTATCGCAGTAGATATCAACATGGTGGTCACTTACGCCAATCACAGCGCTTTAGAACTACTTGAAATCAAGTACGGCGATCTTGTGGGACGTTCTTTAGTCACCTTTAAGCATCAAAAATGCTATACTCTATTGATCAGCTGTCAAAAAGAAAGAAAAGTCCTTACCGATACTTTAGTTCTTGGCACTCCCGATAAAAAAGTTTATTTAGACCTTGTGGCTGCTCCCAAAAAGGAAAATGCCGGAGCGATCCTGGTGATAGAAGACAAATCGATTCATAATCGCATGCTTCAAATGCGCAAAGACTTTATTGCCAATGCTTCCCATGAGCTAAAAACTCCCCTCACAATTATTCAAGGCTTTGCCGAAACCTTGCATGATATTCCTGACCTTCCCAGGGAGATGGTTGAAGAAATTACAAATAAAATTATGCGAAATAGTCACCGCATGTCGCTATTAATTAAAGATTTACTAACGCTCTCTGACACTGAAGACCACTCTTCTATGCGCTTGGAAAAGGTCGATATCAATCAAATTATTGAAAGTTGTACAAATCTATTGCGTGATGCTTATCCTGATGCCTTAGTCATTCTTGATCTTCCCACCGACAGCATTATTTTTGGCATCAACAATTTACTTGAAATGACGTTGATGAACTTGATCGAAAATGCCCTTAAGTATTCTCTAGCACCTGCAAACGTTAAAATTACTGTTTCAAAGACGATTACAGGCATTACGATCATGATCGCTGATAAAGGAATTGGAATTCCCGCAGCAGATATCCCCCATATTTTTGAACGTTTCTATACTGTTGACAAAGCGCATTCACGTAAGCTTGGCGGTTCAGGTTTAGGCCTATCGATCGTAGAAAATGTGATCCTTAAACATTCCGGTAAAATCAGCGTCGCTTCAGAAGTTGGCTCTGGAACGACATTTACTATTACATTGCCATATAAGCCTAAAAAAGCTACTCCTTAAAATATCACTGTAAAATATCTATCTATCTATATATCTGTCTTTACATGTGAAAAAAATTATTTAACCACATTTCAGAGAGAAATTAAGTATGTCATATGACCCTTACACCTTTGGCTATCCTTATAATTATGGTTTTCCCCCACCTTCTTTTTTAGCAAGCTCCACTTCCGGATATCCCCTTCAGGCAAATTGCCCTAGAACCCATACTAAGAATTCG
>JACCVN010000141.1 GCA_013698165.1 Parachlamydiaceae bacterium
CAACAGGTGCGACAGGTGACGCTGGCGCTACAGGCACAGGAGTCTTAGATTATGCCTATGTTTATAATCTAGGAGCTCAAGTCGTCGCTATTGAAGCAGATGTAAGTTTTGACACAAATGGTGCTATATCTTCTGGATTTACACACGCACCGGGAACTACAACTATTTCGATTGCTGCACCCGGCATTTATATTGTGGAATTTTCGGTTTCTGGAGTAGAGCCAAATCAGTTTGCATTGTTCTTGAATGGAGCTGAAGTTCCAGGAACAATATATGGCTCAGGAGCTGGCACGCAACAAAATAATGGACGAGCGATATTTGCGATGTCTGCAGGGGATGTTCTTACTTTAAGAAACCACTCTTCAGCTGCAGCAGTAACACTTCAAACATTAGCCGGCGGAACGCAAGTCAACGTGAATGCTTCTATCACAATATTAAAATTAAGCCCATAACATAGGAAAATTACATGACATTCATTAAGAAAATACACGTAGCGGTAGCTCTTTTATTGATCTCGTCGATCGGTAATGCCTATGAACCCAACTGTAATTTGTTTCAATGTGAAATCGATGACTGTTCTCCTTGTCAACCCTCTTGTTGGGGTAAAGGATTTATCAGCGCTGATCTCCTATATTGGAGAGCCTTTGAAAGTGGGCTCGACAGATGCGTTCCTGTAAGAACATGTGACACCATCACGTGTGATGATAGAGTTGTTTCCAGATTCAAAGGGAAGGGTAGAAATCCCCATTTTAGATGGGATCCAGGTTTTCGCATTGGCTTCGGCTATGCCCCAGCATGCAGCGACTGGGGAGTCGCAGCCTTCTGGACCCATTTCCATTCACACGCCAACCGTTCTGAGAACTGTAGAAGTGAACATCGTTGGAAACTGGATTTAGATACAGTCGATGTGGTCCTGGGGTATGACTTTGATCTGAACTGCTGTGTGCATTTGAGACCGTTTGGTGGTGTGCGTTGGGCAAATATTGACCAACATTTGAACTTCGGCCAGGGATTTGAATCAAGATCAGACTGTTCATCCTCTTCAAGCAATCCTAGGGGATCAAATGATTTAAATTTTTCCAAGACTCATCTCAAGCAAGACTTCTCTGGCGTAGGGCCATTACTTGGTCTAGAAGCAGACTGGAAAATCGGTTGTGGGTTCAGTTTTTATATCAGCGGGGCTGTCTCCTGGTTATATGGAAAATTTCACATCAATAAACAAAATAGTAATGTTTCCGCGGATACTGCTAGCTACTGGTCAGAGAGAACGCGTCTGGATGCCAATGTTGCTGCTACAGATGCCGGTCTAGGAGTTCGCTGGCAGACATGCATTTTTGGAAACAAGCAATTGTTTTTACAACTAGGCTTAGAACATCACCGTTATTACGATTTCAATCGTATTGGCAATTATGGTGACCTAAGTTTTGACGGCGCAAATTTTTCTGCAGCCATCGAGTTTTAACATAATGAACTTAATTCGACTTTATGGACGAAGTTGTGACTTTGTCCATAAAGTCCATTTAGTCCATTTCTTCTACTCAATCCATAATCCCGTTGACAAAGAACAAATAGGATATACAATACGTTTCCTAGGCGGAGTCTGTTTTTTTGCATCCAGTTGCAGAATGCTGCTGTGCACATGCATATAAAATTGTGAATGCCAATATATACTTCTTACAAATTCGCTAACGCGTGTTGTGATTTAGCCCTTGAATTGGAGTCTATCGATGGTACTTTGGAGTAGCAACACTGACGATCCCTTATGGGTTTATCCGAAACAGGATAACCAGCTTAAGGAAAGCTTAATTAAAGAATTTAAGCTGCATCCAGTGATCGCACAGATTCTAGTGAGCAGGGGTATAAAAAACCTCCAGGATGCGCACGACTTTCTTTATGCCAAACTTCCAGATTTGCATGATCCCTTTCTGATGACTGAAATGCCTTTGGCGGTAAATCGCGTCTGCCGTGCACTTAGTGAAGCTGAAAACATACTGATCTATGGTGATAATGATGTCGATGGAATGACCGGAACGGCATTACTGACAGAATTCTTGCGCTATATCGGTGCGAATGTCTTCTTTTATGTTTCAAATCGTGGCTCTTTGCGCCAAAGCTTAATTGTTGAAGCGTTAGAATATGCTCTGAAAAATCAATGCAAATTGCTTATAACTGTCGACTGTGGCATTACCGCCGCTGAAGAAATCGCCAAAGTTGTTGAAAGCGGCGTTGACGTCATCGTCACTGACCACCATGAGCCCACAGACACCATTCCGCATTGCGCTGCGACTTTAAATCCAAAATTACTTAACAATCCCTATCCCAATCGTGATTTGACCGGTGTAGGAGTCGCCTTTAAGCTGGCGCATGGTATCATTAATCAACTCGTTGCCGAAAATAAGATTCCTCCACGCAAAGTCGATTTAAAACGCTACCTCGATTTAGTCGCTCTTGGAACTATTGCTGATATGGGCGCACTCGTGGGAGAAAATCGTATTCTAGTTCAATACGGTCTTAGACAGTTAAGAAAAACAAAGCGCATCGGTTTGACAAAACTCATGTCCATTTCCGATGTCGACCTTAACGAGCTTTCCTCATTCGCTATTGCCTCAAGAGTTGCACCGCGCCTTAATAGTTTAGGCCGGATCGATGACCCTCAGAAAGGCGTGCAACTGCTTTTGGTCCGCAATACTGTTTTAGCCGAAAAAATGGCCTTGGAACTAGATCTTAACAATGTTGAAAGACAGCGTATCGAAAGAACGATGAGTGAAGATGTCGAAAAACAATTCCTCACAGACCCTTCAATTACGGCACATAAAGCCATCGTATTGCAATCTACCCAATGGCACCCGGGAATTGTCGCTATCATCTCCGCCAGGGTCGCAAAAAATTACAATCGTCCAACTGTTGTCATCGCCATTGAAAATGGGTTAGGCAAAGGATCCCTACGTTCAATTCCGGAGTTCCCTCTACTGGAAGCGTTAAAAGAATGCGCCGACATCCTTGTCAATTACGGCGGGCATGACTTTGCTGCAGGGTTGACAATCAAAGAATGTCACATCGAAGAGTTCAAGCAGCGGTTTCTTGCCTCTGCAGACAGGACGCTAAATAACAGCGACGTGATGACAAAGTTGTTTTTGGATTCGGAAGTGAAATTTGATGATTTGAGTTTCGATTTTATAGAATCGATGCGGCTTTTAGAACCATTCGGTAATGGTAACCCCCCGCCAGTCCTTTATTGCAATGCTAAACAGGCATGGCCCCCAAAAGTTGTAGGGAAGACCCACCTAAAGCTTTATCTCGAACAAGGTGAACGGATGCTTGAAGGCATTGCTTTTGGAAAAGCCTCACATAGCCCTCTGCTGCGTAAACGCAATTTGACCCTACGCATCGCCTTTACCCCCCAAGTCAACAACTTTCAAGGTCCTAGCATTCAGTTGATGATACGCGATTTTCAAATCAATCACGATTTCCCGGCAGGTAATGAATCTATCGCTTATAGGCCCCTTTAAATTAGGTAACTGCTCAATAATCCACAGTTACCTTCTCTAATTTAGCTCTTAGCTTGCTACGCTAGCAGCTGCTTCTTTTTTATTCAGATAGTTTTCGCAATATTCCTTCACGTCTTCTTGGTGCATGACCCAAGCTGCGCCTTTACGGTGGGCTTTAAGTAGGCCTACGCGCGTCGCATAATAAATCTTTTGTGTTGGAACTTTAAGCATTTCAGCCACTTGATTAACAGAGAAAAAACCTTTTCCATTGTCAAACAAAAGTTGGCCATTAAATGTTGAACGCGTGCGTGAATACTTCTGGTTACGGTAATCTTCAAGATCATCCAGATGGATTGACCATCGGCTAGTTTCTTTTCGAGCTTTTAATTTATTTAATTTAATAGCTACATATATCGCCTGACGAGTGACATTATTAATTTTAGCAGCTTCTGTAATAGAGACCAATTTTGTTGATTCTACGCCACATGGCTTACACTCGAGAACGCTTGTATTTTCTTGATTGGACATGACTTAACCTCCATAGTTATCGTCTAAGTTAATAATAATTAAAAAACACACATATATTTTGTATCTTTCGCAAACCTATGGTGGAACTCGCACTGTCTTCAGCTGAGATTGCCATCAATCATTGCGCTTCTTTCTATGATCTTTCAAAAAGTGAATCCTAGCCCTACTTTTTTTAACCCTAACCATCAAAATAGGGAGGTTTTACAAAATCATAGAAACTGTTCTCTTTACGTCATTAGCTTATATTCAGGAATTATAGTTTTAACTAAACTTACCCTAATAAGCTACCATAAAGGCTCATTTCTCTTTGGATCCATTTGCTATCTAGATCGAAGTATCAATTGTAACATATAAAAGAATTGAAAGCAAGAGGGTTCTTTAAAAAATTCGAAAAAAAGGTATATTCTTCTATGAAAAAGTAAATAATTTGAAAATTCTTTGATAGAAAAGTACTCTACAAAAGATCTAAAGTGATTTGATGCGAAGACCCAAAGAAATAAAAAAATAAACATAATTTATTCCAAAGAAATTAATGTATCAACAAACATAACCATGTTTTTAACGAAATTACAGCACATTGTAGCTGTCAACAGTAAAATTACAAAAATAAAGGACATATAAAGATGGTCAAATTATTCAAATTTCTTGATACGTAAGTCTTATTTTGGAAAATAACGTCTATTTTTAAAGGAATTTAGGTTGAAAGAAATATATTTAAGAAAAACTTTGCCAAGATGTCTATGTCAATTTGGGGAATGAGAGGATGAAGATTCAGATTCAAATTTCATCAAAAAACGACTAAAAGGAGAAAACTATGGATATAAACCTCATACTCTACGTATAATCTAGAAAGCTAGTATAATACCGGTACACACTAAGTTAAGGATTTCCATGCTCAAGAAAATGATCTTTCTATCATTCCTGCTTTGCTATTCTTTTTTTATAGAAAGCAAATTGCCAGAGATCACTCCCTTAGATACTACCCAGAAAATGCAAGAAATGCTGAAAGGACACGCTTCTTATAAGACGCTGACACCCTTTTTAGTCAAAAGAATTTTAACAAATTTCCTGGAAGAGCTTGACCCAAATAAAACTTATTTCATCGAACCGGCGATCCACCAATGGCTGGAACCCACTGACGCTCTGGTTGATGCAACACTTGAGGGTATGAAGAAGGGTAACTTTCAAACCTTCGATGAAGTTTATTTTGCCTTGGGTAATGCTGTTTTACACAGACAAGAGATCGATAAGGCTATTGAGCATGACCCCTTGCCAAAACATGTCAAAGCCGAAGAATTCAAAGACATGAAATGGGCCAAAGATAATCTGCAATTGACAGATCGCCTGCTGCGCATCAAATCATTACAAGCTGAAGCAGCCGCCAAGCTCAACGAAAAAGACCGCGAAAAAACGTATCAGCGTATCGCTAAGCGTAAAAAAATCGTGGAAGATGAAGTTTTAGAAAAAGACCCCATCCTACGCCAAAAAAGAATTCTTTCATATGTTCTTAAAGCCACAGCTGCAGCGTTAGATGCGCATTCTTCCTATTTTACTCCTGATGAAGCAGCCCAATTCATGATCGCCGTGCAGCAGCGTCTTTTTGGTATCGGCGCACAACTTAGAGACGATATCAACGGCTTCACTGTCATAAAAATTATTGATGGGGGCCCCGCGGCTGAAGGGAAAGCCTTAAAAATTAAAGATCGCATTATCGCCATCAATAGCGAACCAGTTGTCGGTATGGACATTATCGATGCCGTCGATTTAATTCGAGGCCCGGAAAACACAACCGTCACTCTTACAGTCATGCGCCAATCGAAAGACAGCAACGACAATGTTAAAAATGAAACCATAGATATCAACATCATTCGTAAAGAAGTGGTCTTAAAAGAGAGTCGCTTTGAATCATCTTTTGAAGCCTATGGTGACGGGGGTATCGGGTATTTAAAGCTGTTTTCATTCTATCAAGACCCGGACAGTTCCTCGGCCGATGATCTTAACTTTGCCATTTCCGAAATGAAAAAAAAGACGCCGCTGAAAGCCATCGTCCTCGATTTACGTTTTAATTCAGGAGGCATGCTTTCTCAAGCTGTTTCTGTGAGTGGATTATTCATTACTAAAGGGGTTGTGGTATCCATTAAAGATGAAAATGGTGTTATTCAACATTTGCGGCATCTGGATGAAGAAGTTGCATGGGGAGGGCCTTTAATTGTTTTGATCAACCGCGGCAGCGCCTCTGCCTCAGAAATTGTGGCCGGCACACTGCAAGATTATGGACGCGCACTAATTGTCGGCGATGACCATTCCTACGGCAAGGGATCATTCCAAACCTTTACGTTAAACCCGTCTAAGAATGACTATGTCAACCCTCAAGGAGAATATAAGATCACCCGCGGCCGCTATTACACCGTTTCCGGCAGAACGCCGCAGTTGACGGGGGTATATAGCGATATCAACGTCCCCGGGATCTTATCTGAAGCAGAAGTAGGCGAGAAATTTACAAAGTTTCCACTTGAAAATGACAGCATAAAGCCCTCTTTCGATGATGAATTAGATGATATTCCGGCAAGTCAGCGCGACAACATCAAACTTCTTTATAAGTTTAATCTTCAGCAAAGGCTGACGACATATGAGAAGTATTTGCCTTTATTGATTTCTAATTCTGCAGAAAGAATAAAAAACAATAAGCCCTATCAGGAATTTCTTAAAGAAATTAAGAAGAAAGATTCTGACGCTGAAAAAGAAGTCGAAGCTGAAGATGAACCGGAAGCAACGATTGGAAAAGCAGATCTTCAACTCACAGAAACTTATAATATTGTCCGTGATCTGCTCTACCTAATGTTCAAAAACAGTAAAAAGCCCCCATCAGAGTAAAATGCTCTGATTGATGCCCAACTAAGGAAAATGAAATTTATGTCTGTCCGCGTACGCATAGCTCCCTCGCCTACAGGAGATCCCCATGTCGGAACCGCTTATATTGCTCTTTTCAACATGATTTTTGCACACCATCATGGCGGCAAATTTATTTTGCGCATCGAAGATACTGATCGCACTCGCAGCAGGCCTGAATACGAAGAAAATATTTATAAAGCTCTCAGCTGGTGCGGAATTCACTGGGATGAAGGCCCTGATGTTGGCGGGGCATATGGCCCTTATCGACAATCTGAGCGCTTTGACATCTATCGCAAGTATGCTTTCGATCTCGTTGAAAAGGG
>JACCVN010000142.1 GCA_013698165.1 Parachlamydiaceae bacterium
TGAAATTCTATTAATCAAAAAACATTAACCACTATGGAATAAATTCCATAGTCTGAAAACTTAACTGAAAGTTAACTCCTTGGACTGAAAGTCCAGAGTTTTCACTCACGGGGTGTAACAATAAAAATAGATCTTATCAATTGAAGTTGGAAAATGGTCAAGGAGTAGATCAAGGGAGGGGATTTTGCTAGCAATAATATCAAACAAATGCAGAGTCTTATCCTCCAATAGGTATGAGATAAAGCCATCGATAGATGAGCTATAATGAAGCGACCAGTATGTTGGGTAGGTTGCAAAAAGTGCATTGAAAGAAGTTATCATTCCATCGTCTTTCATCCACACATGATTTGAGACAGGCGCGCGTTCTTTAAACATGCGCATAAAAAGAGGATTATCTTTTGGAGATATAACAGCTGTCAGGGATTGTGACCCTTTTGTGTGTTGACAAGGTAACTGAAACCGATACTCCTGAATATATTTAAAGGACAGTTTTTCATAAAATTGCGGGATTTCAGTGAATAGGACCACAAACTCGTATCGATCGTTAGCCCATTTTAGAACTTCTTGAATTAATGTCGATGCTAAACCTAGATTGCGATGTGTAATTTCTGTACAGATGGCGTGAAGAGCCCCTACATTGGATTGGCGCCCATCAATAAGCAGGGGATATTCCAAAAAACCGACATGGGAAACGTATTTTCCGTTTTTTTCTTTAAGAAATGGCACGCTAGACCATGAAAATCCAAGTGCTTCCCAACGTATAATGTTGGCTTTAATTCCTGGAAATGATTCGTCAAGTAAATTTGAATAGGATTTTTTATCAATCATACGCCCTCTATGAATAACCTTACATTTGTATTTCTGATGTTGTAATTTTTATCAGTAGCCTTTTTAATAATGATTTATAAATTGATGTAGGTTTTTTTTAAATGGCATGTTGTCAATATCTTCAACGGCTTTTTGCTGCCATAGGGGATGGCGTCGAATGGCTAGTGCCAGTTTCATGATAAACGCTAATGATGGCAATTTTGCGGGTGCGCGGCTTAGGCCGTACAACAATATCAATATCTTGCCCAAGCATATTCAAGAAATGGATCAGGCGTTCAACTGAAAAGCCATTAAGCTTGCGCCCAATTAGCGCTGACACTTTTGGTTGATTAATTCCCATTGCCTTGGCAGCCGCCACTTGGGTCAACCTTCGTTTCTTAATGATTTGTTCAATTTCCCACACAAGCTTAGCTTTTGTCAGCTCTTCTTCGGGATTTTCAATACCTAAATCAGCAAAAACATTTCCGCTACTGATTTCACATTCGATTTCTTCTACAGGACTTTGTTTTTTCTTAGCCATTTCCATCACCTTTTTTGGCCTTAGATCTTTCTTTGTACTTTTCTTGCGCCCATTTAAGTCTTTGTTCAATTAGGTCCATTTCTTGCTTGGGTGTTTTAATGCCGGTTTTAGATTTCTTTTGGAAGGCATGAAGCACGTAAATAACTTCTTCAAATTGTATTGTATACATGGTGCGATAAGTGCCATTGCCATCGTCAAGAACAACTTCCAAAACTTTGGCTCCTCCAAAACCTTTGAGAGGCTTAGCATTTTTATGCTTTCCACCCTCTTGGGCTATATAAAGAGCATGCCCCATTTCTTTCTTAACGGTCATGGGGAATTCAAGAAGGTCTCTTCTACTTGAGGCAATCCAGTCAAGTTCTTTCATCATTTCAGATTCCTATATAGGCTCGACTTTATTATCCCATTTTAGGGATATTTAATCAACGTTATTGGTCCCAAACCAGCACAATTGTCGCCCTTATCAATGACGCGACAATTGTCAAGTTGCTAATCAAGCTAAGTGTATACTTCACTGGGGTCATGTTTGGCGGCATGCCTGACAACCTGACATTTGCATTTGTGACGTGGTGTATAAATGAAAAATAATTTTGTAGCTGCGGTAGCAGAAAGAAAATACGATATCGATTTTTTGCGTTTTTCAAAAAATGATCCAGTGAAAGCATGGTTGAATGTAGTTCGCATTAAAAAACCTCTAAACAATTATTGAAGAAAAATTTGGTCCTGTAAGAAAAGTAAAACCTTTTTATGTCTTTGAGATAGGTTTTGAGGGGATACAAAAATCTAATAGGCATAAATCCGGAGTCGCTCTTCGCTTTCCAAGAATATTTCGCTGGCGTAAAGACAAGCCTATTACTGAATGCGATACCTTAGAATCCATCAAAAAGGCCTTTCTCGATGAAGAAAAATGAGAATATTATTCTCCTAACGACTCCCGAAACTCTTTCACTTATGCTTACCCAAGAAGATGCTCCATTGCGTTTTCGTTGTCTCAAAATGATCATTGTGGATGAGTGGCATGAGCTCCTTGGAACAAAACGCGGGGTCTTATTGGAATTAGCTTTGTCGCGGATCAAAACTTGGAGTTCAAACGTTCAAATTTGGGCATTAACGGCAACGTATGGATGATGACCTTCTTAATATTACTGACTTGCTGAACGAATTGAAGGCCGAAAAGTGTATTATTGTTGGTGATCTTATTCATGCTCACAGTGGAATTTCAGAGGATGTGAAAAAAAAGTTCAGCGAATGGCTGCGTAAGACGCAATGTGAAATACATCTCATTTTTGGAAATCACGATCATTCCCTTATTAAAAATTTGCCGCCGGAATGGCCTCTATATACTCATAAAGAAGGGTTATTGATTGAACCTTTTTACTTTTCACATTTCCCCATGCACCATGAACAATGGTTTGTGTGGTCTGGACATTTGCATCCTAAAGTAGAGATAACCAACAATTATGACCGTCTAGTATTAAGATGCTTTCAAATTTTCAAAGATCTGGCGATTATTCCCGCTTTTGGTTTTTTTGTCGGAGGCACATTGGTAAGAAAAAGCA
>JACCVN010000144.1 GCA_013698165.1 Parachlamydiaceae bacterium
ACCGTAGCACATCTATTTCAAAATCCGGAAGAATTTGTGCAGCAAGGCCCTTTTCCTTATCTTATGACATGTTTAATTGTGTTTGCATTTGGCCCAGGAGCATTTTCGTTAGATGCATTGCTAGAAAAATTCTTTTACCGCCAGTCCACTCCAAGTATTGACCAATAGGTAGGGTGCTGTTTTTAGACGAATTCCTTCATGTGATTTCGACATAGCTGAATCTGAGAAATTTCGGCTGCCAAAGCCTCGGGATTGAGCTCATTTAATTGGTCCTGTTATACAGTCCAGCGGGTATATGCTGCCGCTGCATTCTTGGCTATTCACACATTTTTAGCTAGATGGTGTCTTCCATTCTTCGGGCATGTAGGTTTGTCCTTTGATCGCTTCAATGCGTTTCTTGAGGGGTGGGTGTGTAGAAAATAGAGCGCTTAGACCTGCTCGATCATCAATATACAAATGAGAAAATGCCATTCCTTCTTTTGGCATAGAATTGGTATCACTTTTGCCGATTTTTATGAGAGCATTTGCAATTCCATCTGGATTGCGTGTAAATTGAACCGCACAAGCATCGGCGAGGTATTCTCTTTCGCGGCTGACCGATGCTTTGAGAATCGAACCAAACAGCCAGGTGAATGTTCCAGCGATAAATAGTATGAGTGCGGCAATCAGTACCGGATTGCCTCCTCCTCTACCACCTCTATTATCATCATTACGAGGAGAAAACTGTAAAAGTCGCATGGCTATATAAAAGACAAAGAAGAATCCCATAACCATCGCCGCCAGGCGAAGACTGATTTTCATATCGCCATTGTAGATGTGGCCAAATTCATGGGCAACGACACCTTGCAGCTCATCTCGATTTAGTAGATCGAGGCATCCACGCGTCACTGTTACAGCAGCATCATGTATTGTTAGTCCGGCGGCAAAGGCATTAATTTGCGGAGTCTCTAGAATGTATACAGGGGGGATTGGCAATGAGGACGCCGTAGCAATTTCTTCGACAATATTTAAAAGCTGTCGGTTTTTTGGATTTGTCGTCCTGGAATCTACGCGGTGCGCTCCCACTGATTCCGCCACATAGGAACCTCCAAAAGTGCGATATTGCAGGTATTGAAAGCCTGCAACCGCAAAGGTGATTCCTGCAAAAGCTATTCCCAAAAAGGGGAACTGGGGCTCGTAACTTTCACCTGCAAACTTTCGCATAGCGATTTCAGACATCAGTGCAGTCGCAGCGGTAAGCATGATAAATAGAAACACATATAAGCTGGTTCTTGAGCGTGCGCGCTTTTGAGCTTCCCAAAAATTCATTGCCATATAGATCCCTCGTCACACAACTTATGAAAAATTGACTTTGACAGCTTTTTTAGCTTCAACATCGTCAATGACAAAGAGCTCTGCAGGTGAATGTCCAAATGTTGCTGCGAACATTGATGCCGGTAATTCTTGCTGGGCAGTGTTATATGCCATGACTTGGTCATTATATGCCTGACGTGAAAAGGCCACTTTATTTTCTGTTGAACTGAGCTCCTCTTGGAGGATTTTCATATTTTCGCTGGCTTTTAACTGAGGATAGTTTTCAGCAAGAGCATTAAAGTTCATCATAGCCCCACGTAAAGCCCCTTCAGAAGCTGCGAGTTCTTTGATCGATGCGCCTTCTGCAGGTCCACCTGCAGCAGCGACAGCTTGGCGTGCAGTGTTTGCTTGGTTACGGGCATTGATCACGGCTTCAAGGGTGCCTTTTTCAAAATTCATGTAGCCTTTAACGCTTTCTACGAGATTAGGGATTAGGTCGTAGCGTCTTTGTAATTGGACATCAATTTGACTCCAGGCATTTTTCACTTGGTTGCGCAATGCCACAAGCCTGTTGTAAATGCCAATGCCCCAAAGAGCGAGCAAAAGGGCTATACCTGCTAAAACTAGAAGGAAGGTCATTTTTTTCTCCTTGTAATCGATTTATGTCTTAGATAATCAGAGAATTTGGCAACGCGTGAGGTCGCGTGGCCAAATTCTTATTTTCAGCTATGTCGAGTATTTTTCATTCTAACGTCTTTAGAATAAAATGCTATCAAAACTATATTTTAATGTTAGGAGTGAAGGGATGGAAAATCAAAGCTCGGCATCAGAATCATTTTTTTTAACTATTCTTTGAAATTTTGTCCTTGTTTTCATTCAATCGTTATTGTTTTGTGAATTTTCTAAAGGAACAAAAGGGATGCGCGTCAACGGTTCTAATTCTAAGGAATCGCCTATTCCCTTACTTTTGAAGAGATGATACCCAAGACCTGCAATCATGGCAGCATTATCAAGACTTAGATTTACTGCTGGCCAGTGGCATGTAAGCTCAGGCGCAAGATTTTTGAAAAGTTGACGCAGCGTTTGATTGTTAGTGACTCCTCCGCCAAAAATCACTTCATTACAGGAATATTTTTTGGCCGCAAGTAAAGTTTTTTTAATGACGTCATTTAAAGCAGCATGTTGAAAAGAAGCGGCAATATTGCATTTGTCGGATTGCTTGAAACTCTTGACTGTATCGAGGCAATCTTGTCCTTTGATGGCATATAGCACAGAAGTCTTCAGTCCGCTGAAAGAAAAATCTAAAGGTCTTCCCTTGACGTTTCCTCCTTTAAAATTATACTGCAGATGATTGCCATGTTTTGCCAATTCCTCTATTTGTGGACCGCCGGGATAGGGGAGATCTAAGATTTTAGCGACCTTGTCAAAAGCTTCACCTATTGCATCGTCAACGGTCTGAGAGATTAAATAATAGCGATTTACATCTTCTACAAGGATTAATGCTGTGTGACCCCCGGATAATACCGCCCCTAAACATGGAAATTGTATTGGCTTTTCCATGGACATCAACGAAGCATAAAGGTGTGCTTCAACATGATTAACGCCAATAAAAGGAATATTATGGGCTAGTGCTAAGCCTTTAGCTGTATGCAAGCCAATTAAAAGTGCGCCAATAAGTCCTGGCCCATGGGCAACAGCGATAAGGTCGATATCGCTTAATTCTACGTTTGCGGTCTTTAAGGCTTCATCGATGACAGGAATGATCACATCGATATGCCGTCGACAGGCCAACTCAGGGACTACACCACCAAATTGTTCATGCAAATCAATTTGTGAAGTCACAACATTTGACAAGATCTCCTTACCATCGCGTACAACCGCACACGCTGTTTCATCGCAAGTACTTTCAATTCCTAAAACTAACATTAGCCCCTTCACAGTTTTTTTTTAACAAGATGCACGGAAACGCTACTACAACTGCAATTACAACAACAAATACTACTAAAGCAGAAGCACAGGTTCACAAAACATCAACACTTACCAACATGAGCACAGGTTTACACAACATTAACACATTTCTAACAGCAGACAGTCTGCTGTTAGAAATGTACTAATGCTTTGTGAACTTGCTTCATGCCTACTGTCTCCAACTTGTCTATCGTGTCTGTTTGTGTTTATCCTGTAGGCCCCTAGCGGCTGCGTTGTCAATGATCCATGTTGCCGGATGTTCGACCGTTCCGACCCTTTGTATAGGGAGGTCGTCAGGTGTATATGGGCCTTCGAGGGCTTTTTTGACCATGGTTGCTTTGTTGTCGCCGAGGACATAGATGGCGATATGGGATGCTTCGTTAATGCATTTATAAGTGAGAGACATTCTCCATACTTTCTTCTGAGGGATATAATTGGAGATGACTAAGTGTTCAGTATTCTTCAGTCCATCGGTCCATGGAAAAAGGGAAGCAGTATGGC
>JACCVN010000237.1 GCA_013698165.1 Parachlamydiaceae bacterium
CCTCGAGCCTGTATACTATCTTGCAGAGCCTTGCGATGCCGCTTTTGAAGGTTTGAGGTCAGCACTTGAGGGAAATGTGAGGGCTTTTTGTATAGATTTAGATGTCGATTTATACCCCGAGTTTAGAGAACCTTTTCCCGACCCTTACGCCATTCAGCGAATAGGCTTGCAGAACTACTACGAGCTATATCGCAAAATACGACAGAAGAATTCTGTTCCCAAAATACAGTTAGATATCGATCGGGAAATGTACATGGCTAAGCGTTTGAAAGAGCTTTCCTTTTCCTATGACCGCATTTTATTTGTTGTTGGAATGGCGCATTTGGAAGGGGTTTTGGCAGCTATTGATAATCTTTCATTTCCATCTCTCAATCATGTGAAAAGGCAGAATGTGCAAGTATGCACCTTAAGTGAGAAATCTGCAAGGGATGTGATGGCAGAATGTGGCTGGTTTTCATCGAAATATGAAGAGCTTAGACAAGAGCTTGTTGAAGCTGATCTAAATCCTCGGCATAGGGCCGCTGAGCTAGCATTTCCGCCTAACCGCCAAAAATTGATTTTTGACCTTTTTAAAAATGCTTCTGAAAGGTATATCGAAAGCAGTGGGCATAGCTTTCCAGGTTATAACATGCGCAACTTAATGAAATTTGCGCGAAATTATGCGCTGACAACAAATCAGCTGATGCCTAATCTTTTCCAAATTCTAAGCACTGCGAAAGGATGTGTAGACCATAACTACGCTTATGAAGTGTGGGATCTTGCAACTACTTATCCCTATTTGAAAAATGTGGATAATTTGCCTGAACTCGATTTGACGATTCAAGAGGTCTGGGGAAACAGCAAAATCATCCGCTTTCATCTAAAACAACCCGGTCGTAAAGCCTTTGGGGGATTTCAGAAACGAAAAGAAAAATCTAAATTCACTTTTCAGCCTCCAGGTCCTTTTGGAATTTGTTCTTATCCTCCGGAAGATATCACTGTGGAAAATTTTGGAGATTTCTTAAAGAAAAAGGGCGTACAGCTTATGACAGAGGAAGGTGCTCGAGTCGCACCATTTGTTACAAGCATTGAGGATGGAATTGACACTCGAGAATCGATCAGGCATTGGTTTGAAAAAAAACTGTATGTTAAAGTCAAAGGAAAACCCCCAGGTGGTGTAGGCTCAGTGGTCATGATTTTTAATGATGAAAGTTTAGAGGTGGACTCGGTCCATGCAGATAAATATCCGTGGAATGCCACTTGGCTTGGTGAGCATAGTCAGGAATCTGACATGGCATTCTTTGCCACTCCCTTAGCAGGCAATATTGTAGGCCCCGGGATAAGCCGCTGCGAATATGGTGGATTTATGATGTCCTATCCTCCCAGGCGTATGCGGGATATTTGGAACGACCCTGATTATTTGGAGTGCCGCAGCAAAGCAGAAGTTTTGCTTGTAGCAGCTATAGATTATGCCGTGAAACCTTTGGTCGTGTATGTTGCCGCAAAGCCCCCAAGATCTGCGATTAAGAGCTTTGCCCAAAAGTTCGGGAAAAAGATCGTCTATATTCCCATTGGGCAGCTTTCTCCGATCAAAATTAATAAAATCCGAGGTTTTCATGTGTTAGATGGGTTTAAAAGGCGATCTGATGCAGGGGACTATATTTATTAAGGGAGGGATGAAGTATGAAGTGTGAAGTATGAAGGATGTATGATGAAAAAAGGCATGAAGAAAGCTTTCTGCTTATAACTCAACGTAGGTGAATATAAGAAATTTCGGCTGCGCCAAAGCTTCGGGAGTGAGCTCTTTCAAAAGCACTGTATCACGCTTCACAAGCCGCCCCTTCGGGACTTATATTCAAATATTCCCTACCCATAGTTTGCCCCTATCGGGACTACACTATGGGCTTTACACAATTTGCCCCATTCGGGGCATAATGCAATATAGTTAGCCAATTCGGGGCATAATGCAATATAGTTAGCCAATTCGGGGCATAATGCAATATAGTTAGCCAATTCCAGGCATAATGCAATATAGTTAGCCAATTCGAGGCATAATGCAATATGATTAGCCCATTCGGGCAAATCCACAGAGTTTTGAAGAACAAAATTTGACAGTTTAGTGGCTGAACTTTACACCTCAAATCAACCCTCCAGAGAAGCGCCGAATGAGGTAATTGCAATTGTGTTGCCT
>JACCVN010000277.1 GCA_013698165.1 Parachlamydiaceae bacterium
TTTTACTAAACATCTTCATTTGCTGTTATGCAGGCCTGATCCCGAACATTGAGATAGACGTGCTCAGAGTTGAAAAGTGATGCACAGAAAAAAACAAAAGAGCAGAAAAAAATCTTATTAAGCATTGTGTCCTCGCAAAGCAAAAATTTATTTGTCATTTTGATTAAAAAGCAGGCAGCCACAAGTTAAAGCACCATCGGCTTTGATTAATTCAGACATGTTTATTTTTATCAAAGTTACAAACTTTCGATTACAGAGATTTTGCAATATTGTTTCGCTTTCAGGGAACCCATCTTGAACGATTAAGGAAGATCCGATTCTCAATACATTGGAGGCTATAGATTCTGGAACTGAAACAAACATGTAATCACCGTTTGTTGATAATTCGATGTTACTTTGAATTTTCATTCCAGCAGGAGTAGCAGCCACAATAAGTGTTTTGGAATCAAAAAAGCTTATCACAGATTTGAGATGTAGACCTTCAGTAACAGGTATACCAATGACTTCGGTTCTATCTTGAAAAATTTCCTTAAGTTGGTTTAGGGCATATTCATTCGTTCGTTTGGAAAGACCTACAAACAGATGCTTTCCTGTATACAGGATATCTCCCCCATCCATTGTACCTGGAGGTTGAAGATGAATAATATCTTTTATTCCAAGTTCCTTAAGGGCGTGTGCTACAGGCACTTCTTCTCCACGTCTTTCAAGTGCTCCCATTCTGCTAATAACAGCAATCCCATCAACAATAATGGCAGTATCTTCAATAAAGTTACAATCGGGATGATTTGGATCAGCTTCCAGTCTGATGACTTTGAGGACTAATTTTTCTAACAAGGCTATGTAATTTTCATGCTGTTGTTTTGCTAAGTTAAGATCAATGGAAATTGTGGGTGTATTTAGTTTTAAACTATCTTTAAATGAATCAGAAAGATCTCTTACTAGAGCACTCTGATAAAACAGGGAATCTGTGAGAGAGGTTAATTGCCCATAAAGAGAGGAGGAAACGCTTATAAGGATTGCACACGAATATAGATTTCTCAAGTAGTTTTTCATGAGCCTCTTCCTTAAAAAGGGTATTTTTTTGAATTGTCAGATTAGCAGGAATGTTTAGATTTTCCAATCAAAAGTTCTGAGTGCGTCCAACCTCCCCCACTTTTTTTTCGTTCTGATACTCTCCATACACATAATTCACATGGCATTATGGCAAAACTTTTGTCAGGATTTCACTCACTTGTGATATTCTACATCTTCCCATGCTTTACTTAGTCTGACCCAATTTGATTTCGGCTGATTATGTATCTAGGATTTTGGTATCATAGTCTTGCCTAAACGTTTGAGTTTTTTATGAGATAAGAAGAAATATGGAATTTTTTAAACACGCTCTTTTGCTTTTGCTTGGTTTTGGAAGTCTTCTTTCCGCAGATCAACCAGTTAACAATACCAAAAGCACACCATGTACGACTATGAATACCAAATAATTTATCTAAATGGCCCTTCTAGCTCTGGTAAAACGACATTAGCCCATCTCTTACAGCAAGAACTGGACCCACCATTTCTTCACATCGGAATCGATCGTGTCATCGGAATGATGCCCGATAAGCTTAACAACTGGAAAGGTGGCCCTGCTCCTCTTGGTTTCAGCTGGAAAAATTCAATCGATGAAACAGGACACCCCATGCATGAAATTCAAATGGGCCCATTTGCAAAAAAAATGAGTGATACCCTTAAAGAAATTGTCCAAACACTAGCCAGATTGGAACATTATATCATCATTGATGATGTTGCATTTGGAAAACAGGATGTAGACAAATGGAGATCAGTTTTAAAAAGCTATAATGTCCTTTGGGTTGGTATTCATATCCCTCTGTCCCTTTTAGAGCAAAGAGAAATGCAAAGGGGCGATCGGATGATAGGATCTGCAAGAAGCCAATATTATCAAGTTCATAAACGAGTTGTTTATGATCTTGAATTTGATACAAGTAAGGACTCATCAGAGAAAATCGTTAATGACATTAAGGAAAAGTTATACCCTAAAACATTCAAACTGACCATCTTATTCTTCGGCAATGGGGTGAAGAAGACCTTGAGCCTTTTGCAAAATTAAATGCTGATCCAAGAATAATGGAATTTTTTCCTTCTGTAAAAAACCTTTGAGGAAAGTTCTAAGGAATATGAAGCCATTCTAAAACACTTTAAGAAACAGAATTATGGATGGTGGGCTGTTTCAAATGATCGGGGTCTGGCCTGTATATCTGCAAAATTTAACAACTTTTTTGCGAATTGCTGATATTGATTTTGTCTCTCGTACTTTAACTAGTCAAATATCTTCAATGGCTATTATTTTATATCAGGACCAATCGAATCTAAAAATCCTAGAATGATTTATCTCCTGGATTGAAAATCACATTGCTTTAGAGCTTCAATAACGTATGCAAATGATGTCTTGTATACAGGAAACTTTAATGGTGTTGTTCAGTGGGAATCAGAGTTAAACTTTGACTTGAATGTTTCGGTAGCTTCAACTAAAGCTTTTATTGTCTTTGGTTCGTTGGATGCGTGGCCAGTTTCTGAAAGTAGGATGAAGGTTGATTGGGGTAAATTTTCATGCAGCTCAGCTGCATATCTCCAAGGACAAATTTGATCACATTCACCTTGTATGATGATGGTTGGGATGGCTTTCAATTGATCAGAATGTTCCAATATCCATCGATCTGTGGGGAAGAAAGCGTGGTGAAGAAAATAATGATTTTCAATAGAGGCTTGAATATGATTTTGACCGGCGTATAAGAGCGCAAAAAGATTGAAAAGCATAGGATGTCTAGTAAGAAGCCCTACACGTGAATCTGGTTCTCTGTGTAGATGGGCAAACTCCCATAATACCCAAGCCGCTGCGGCATATTTCCTTTCCCAATAATTGGAAGAATGAAGTGCATGATGGTAAGCATTTAAAAGATCGGAACGGTTGTCTTCAGGCAATGCATTGAGCAAGATTTGCCATGCTTCTGGAGCTAATTGAGACGCTCCTTCGCGAAAAAACCAATCGAGTTCTTCTTGTTGGCATAGGAGAATTCCTCTTAAAATCATTCCCAGAACCTTTTCTGGATGTTTAATAGTGTAAGTCAGCGCAAGAGTGCTACCCCAAGATCCTCCAAATAAAAGACATTTTTCCACTGTTAAAAAAGCCAAAAGCTTATTGATATCTTCAACAAGGTTCCAAGTCGTATTCTCTTCTAAGCCTCCAGGTGGGATGCTTTTTCCACATCCTCTTTGATCAAATAAAATGATGCGATAAAATGAGGGGTCAAAAAATTTTCTTTGATTTTTATTTGTTCCCACCCCTGGTCCACCGTGCAAAAATAAAACGGGAACCCCTTTAGGATTTCCACTCTCTTCCCAATATATAGAATGTTGTTCACTGACTTGTAACAATCCACTATTGTATAAAGTCATTGTTGGATATTTAGAGAATGGGACTGGTTTAGAGAGGGTTTACTTTCACGAACTGCAGTTTGTCGGGAACGGTAGTATAGTCCTTTGCTAATCCTTTGGATAATTCCCTTCTTGAATAGGCGAGACAACATTTGTGCAATAGCTGTGAATGGCATGTTTTATGGCATGTTTTCAAAGTGTTTTAATCTCCAAATGCCTTCTCCTCCACTTTCAATTTGATTCTGAACATCTTTTGCTATGCTTACTGAGGCGGATGCTGTTTTTTGTTTTCTTTTCATAATTCTTTTTATCCATAATATCCTCTTGGCTTGTCAAGTTTTTTGCTCACAGTTTGACATATTTAGCTTAGGTCAGTCGCGTCCGATAGCTTGTAACAGTCACGTCCGAATGATCCAGGGCAGGCCTTCATATTTGGAAAATTTAATGTTATTCTAAAATGATTTCGCCTTCTCCAACCTCGAAAAAGCTCCACCCCAATCCTTAGCATTGGACATTTTCATTAGTCGACGTGAGATAGAACTTATACTTTTTCTTTCTTGTTAAAACCCTTGTTTGCTTTTCAGGTAAAACCAAGCGCTTCGCAACCCACCATATTGTCCTTAATTCCAGGAAATGATTGACTGACGTAAGATTTTTAATTTATTTCCTTGCGCTACCTTAAAGTTGACTTTTCAACCATTCAAATGATTGATTAATAATATCGGGTCTTTTGCGAACATAATGGTCCATATCTTCAACTCTTAGATATGTCACATTAACACCCGAATTTTTCGCTTTTTCTACAAAAGCATCGCTAGAATGAATGATTGTGTCTTCGGCGCCAGCTACAACTAAAAATGGCTTGCGAATTTTCTTATAATCTACCCTTGGATAAAGCATAGCATCAGCATGGTATTTGTATGTCATCCCTAAGAAACATTCATCAGAAGTGGGATGAAGAAGGATAGCATCCATCAACTCGTCATAGCGATGTTTGGAGGTAATTTGTTCTGAACATGTTTTACAATCTTGAAGCTTCACTTGATGAGGACACTCAGGGTT
>JACCVN010000325.1 GCA_013698165.1 Parachlamydiaceae bacterium
AAAAATCATAATAATGATCATTACTGGGAGCATTTAACCCTTAAAAAAGTCTCTGGTTTTGAAATTATTGATTCTTTAAAATCTTTGGCAATATTAAATGCTGAGGATATAATGCCAGGTACTTATATTATCCGTCCTGACTCTAAAACCGCGTCATATGCTATAGATATTAAAGGGGGAAAAGGAGTAGAGACCTTCCCGCTGAGGAATATAAATAGTCTCTTTTTTATTAACGATGAAATTCGGGCAAATTCTCTTAAAGATTTAATTCTTGAAATCAAAAAAATGGTATGCTTACCAAACGGTAGCCAAATTAAGGGTATTAATCTAGTTCCCTACGTATTAATTAGGAGTATGGAAAAATCTTTGGCCGACGAAGAAGTAAAAAAGTTGCCAGGGTTTCAAAATGTAAATCTCTTCAAATCTATGGAGCTATTAAATGGTTCAAATATACAGCTAGGTACTTATATTGTACGACCTGGTTCTGAAGCTGGTACATTTTCAATGGATGTTAGGGGAGCAAAAAAAATTCATCGCTTTAAGCTCAACGAATTTTTTTCTAACAACGAAACAAAATCAAAAAATATTGTAGATTTAATTGGCGAAATCAAGAGAAAACTCATAATCCCAAATACTCAACTTCCTGATTCTGGTTTAATCCCCTATAATCCAAGTCAAAGAGTTTAATACCCCCATTTTTTAAGGAGGATTGAGTATGAATCTATGCGCCTGTCTCTAAAAAATGGCCAAGCGCGGCGTACATCCTCGCTAGCTTTCATATCAATTTCAGCGATGAGGATGTGTTCTTGATCAGTGGGGGCTTCTGCGATCATTTCACCTTGCGGGCCTGCAATGAAGCTGCTCCCCCAAAAGTTGAGACCTTCATCTTCCAGCAAATAGTTTTTCTCGTATCCAACTCGGTTAGCAACGATGATGGGAATCCCATTAGAAATGGCGTGCGATCTTTGAATTGTTATCCAGGCATCTCTTTGTTTTTTTTGTTCTTCTTTTGAATCAGCTTTACTCCATCCAATGGCACTAGGATAAATTAAAATTTCTGCTCCTTGCAATGCCATTATCCTTGCCGCTTCAGGAAACCACTGATCCCAGCAAACCAACACCCCAAGTAATCCTACTGACGTGTGAATAGGAATAAATCCTAAGTCTCCCGGAGTAAAATAAAACTTTTCATAATAGCTAGGATCATCAGGGATATGCATCTTTCTATAGATGCCAGCGATTGACCCATCTGTTTCAAGAACAACTGCCGTATTATGATAGATGCCAGCCCCACGGCGTTCAAAAATGGATGAAACGATAACCACGTCAAGCTCTTTAGCTAATTTAGCCATCTTTTCGCTGGTAGGGCCAGGAATGCTTTCTGCCCAATCAAAGAGAGCGTGGTCTTCATTTTTGCAAAAGTATTCTCCTTTATGGAGCTCTTGCAAAACAATCAGTTTAGCACTATTTTCCGTTGCTTTACGTATTGATTTTTCCGTATGAAGCAGATTTCTATTATGATCATTTCCGCATTTTTGCTGAATGGCAGCAACTTTCATGACAAAACTCCTTTAGGCAATTGCATGGTCGCACAATGGAGACTCCCATAAAAGTGGATCAATGTTCGACAGTTGACCGCATGCACAGTGCGTTCTGTTGCATAGCTTTTAATTGTGTGCACTGCCTCTGCATCTTGTTGCGCACCATAAATTGGCATGAGTAAAGCCCCATTGATCAAAAAGAAATTTGCGTATGTCGCTGGCAAGCGTAAGCCTGCAGGCGAAAACTGAGGATCCGGCAAAGGGAGGGCAATCAATCTATAGGGCTTGCCATCTAATGTGCGCATGGCATGAAGTTCTCTTTTCATATCTTTTAATCCTTCATACTGTTTGTCGGTAGGATCATCGCAACTGACATAGCAGATCGTCTCACCGTCTAAAAAGCGTGCTAAGGTATCAATATGACCATCAGTATCATCGCCGAGTAAACCACCGGATTTTAACCATAATATACGATCAACACCAAATTCACGTTTGAGTACCTTTTCTATGTCTGCTCTAGCAAGATTGTTTCTGCCTCCGTTAAGCATCACACTCTCAGTTGTCAGTAGCGATCCATTACCATCGACTTCAATTGCACAACCTTCTAGTACAAAGTCAACCAACTCCATTGGGTTATTGCCAAAAAATTCTTGCTTATACACTGTGGTGCAAAGGTTAGCATCATCTTTATGTGGATATTTGCCTCCCCAAGCATTGAAAGAAAAAGACAAAAGTTTAAGGCTTCCATTTTCCATTTGAACTGTTAAGGGGCCATTATCGCGCACCCAAATATCATTGGATTTGGCTTTTGCAAAGTTTACTTTAGTCAAATCGATATTTTCATTTTCGAGCAGTTTCAGTATGTATGCCTTATGAGCAGCATCATAATGGGATATTAAGATCTTTTCGTAGAGTGTAATGACCTTTGCAATTTCTGTAAAAGTTTGGTCTGCTTCATCTAAAAGTTCTGTCCAGCCATGCTTGTGAGGCCATGTGAGCATTACTCCCGATTGCTCTATCCATTCCGGAAGTAGTTTTTGATTCATCCAAGACCACCCCGTTTTAGGCGTTTAAAACGTAATTAAAGATTAGAGGGGCAACAATTGTCGCGTCAGATTCAATGATAAAGCTTGGAGTATCTATGCTAAGTTTTTCCCAAGTGATTTTTTCGTTGGGCACTGCCCCACTGTAGGATCCAAAGGAGGTTGTGCTGTCGCTTATTTGGCAAAAATAGGACCATAAAGGCACTTTTTCATGTAAGTCTTGCCGCATCAAAGGGACCACACAAATGGGAAAATCTCCGGATATGCCGCCCCCAATTTGAAAGAAACCTATTTTGAAGCTTTTGGAGAGTTGCCGGTACCAATCAATAAGGTTGAACATTTGTTCCAGGCCTGATTTGACGACATTTAAAGTGGAAATGTCCTTTTTCACGTAGCGGCCCACAAAAATGTTTCCTAGTGTAGAATCCTCCCAGCCAGGGGTGTAAATTGGAATCCCTTTGGATTTAGCTGCGACTACCCAGGAATCTTGTGGATCGATATCGAATCGATCTTTAATGGAGGGCATATCTAAAAGGTTGTATATGTACTCGTAAGGAAAATAGCTTTTTTTATCGGCATCTGCTTTGTGCCAGAGCTCGAAAATTTCCTTTTCAATAAAACGGAAGGCTGTGTCTTCAGGAATGCAAGTGTCGGTGACTCGGTTCATGCCTTTTTTTAAAAGGTCATTTTCATCGATTTTACTCAGACTGCGATAGTTTGGGAGGCGCAGATAATGGCTGTGAGCCACAAGATTGAAGATATCCTCTTCTAGGTTAGCTCCTGTGCATGTAATAGCATGGACTTTGTCTTGCCGAATCATTTCTGCAAGAGAGATACCAAGCTCGGCAGTGCTCATGGCCCCACCCAGAGTCACCATCATTTTTCCGGGTTCGTCCAAAAGTGTGATCCAAGCTTCAGCAGCATCTACGCAAACTGCAGCATTAAAATGTTTGTAATTTTTTTGCATAAACTCGCGAATTTTCATATTTAAACCACCAGATATGTATAGCTTTGAAGGGCTTCTTTAAATTTCTTTTTGATCTGCGCAGATTCTGAAAGACTGATTCTTTTAGCTTTTAAAGATTGTTCAATTAAGGCTTGCAGCTGAATGATCAATTTTTCAGGTTCGAATTGAACATAATGTAGAACTTCTTCAATCGTATCTCCTTCGACAAGATGAAAGAGCTCCCATTGCCCATCTTTATCTAGCTCAGCATGCACAACATTTGTATCGCCGAAAAGATTATGCATGCCTCCAAGTATTTCTTGGTAGGCACCTACCATAAAAATCCCGATGTAATAGGGTTGACCTGTATATTCATGTAATTTTAGATAAGCGGCAGGGGAGTGATCATTGATAAATGCGCAGATTTTGCCGTCGCTATCACAGCTAAGATCCGCCAAAATTGCTTGATGTGTGGGAATCTCATTTAAACGATGGATTGGCATAATTGGAAATAGCTGCTGAATAGCCCAGGAGTCAGGCAAGGATTGAAAAACGGAAAAATTGCAAAAATATGTTTCTTGCAAAATGGAATTTAACATCGCTGTCTCTTCAGGAATTTTTCTAAGCTGCTGGTAGAAAGTATTAACTTTGACTAATAAATAGCGGGTTTTTTTTTCAGCATAGGCATGTTCCAGCAGTGTCATAGTGCCATAGATGAACTCTTGCAAGATGCGTTGTTTGATTTCAAGCAGATCATGAAAACTTTCTCTACAATTTGCTAATGAAAGCTCTTCTTCCATTTCATCTAAAGTTTGCAAAATGTCGTGCTGGCTAGGTGGTAGCACATCATTATCGTGGGGCAAAGATGTGACATCAAGGACTTCGGTAATTAAAATAGAATGATGTGAAACAAGCGCCCGACCGGACTCTGTGATGATGACAGGATCATTCACACCGGCAGCTAAGCAAGATTCCCCAATTGTAAAAACGACATCTCTGGCATATTCTTCTAAGGTGTAATCCATGGAAGAATTTTCTTTGCTCTTAGTGCCATCGTAATCAACCGCTAAACCTCCGCCGACATCAAATAAATGCAATGATGGCAGCATCTTTGAGAGCTCGGTATAGATTCGAGTTCCCTCCTTGATCGCATTTTTAAAGCTTTCAATCGAAGTCACTTGGCTGCCAAGATGAAAATGCAAAAGTTTTACCCAGTGAGATTTTTCTTGTTTTTTGAGTATTTCTAAGCACGAAACAATCTCATAAGTAAATAAACCGAATTTTGAATGCTCGCCACTAGACTCCTTCCAACGTCCTGAACCTGAATTCGAAAGTTTCATGCGAAAACCTATTTCAGCTTCGACTCCAACTTTCGCAGCCATTTCTAATACGAGGTTTAATTCGTACATCTGTTCAATGATGATCACCGTTCTCCGGCCAAGCTTACATGTCAATAAGGCAAGAGAAATGTATTCAGCATCTTTATAGCCATTGCACATCAATAACGACTGATGCTCATTCTCTATAGCAAGCACTGCTATGAGCTCCGGTTTGCTGCCAACCTCAAGTCCGATCTTATGTTTTTGTCCTGCCTCTCGAACAGCTTCAACCACATGCTTTTGTGGATTAACTTTTAAAGGGAACACAATTTGATGGATGTTACGATACTCGAATTCTTCAATGGCTGACTTAAACGCAGAGCTAAGTTTAGAGATGCGATCCTGAATAATCCCATTAAATCGTACGAGAATCGGAGCTTCAATGCCTTGCGCCACCAGGGTTTGTACTAATTCATAGAGATCACCACTCTTGCCCCTCCCATTCGGCTTCACTTCCACATGCCCTAGCGCGTTTATATTAAAATATCCATCACCCCAACGGTCTATGGAATAGTGATTTTCTTCTGGCATAAGGCATTCTCTATGTGAGTTGTGTGCAAGCAATGTCCTTCATTTGAGGCATTTGGGACTTTTTGTTCAATAAGTTTTTGAATTGGGAAGAAATGGATCCTTATAGAGCGGGCTTGAAATAGTAA
>JACCVN010000346.1 GCA_013698165.1 Parachlamydiaceae bacterium
TCGAACTCTTTAAGCAAGCTGCTTAAATAATTTCAAAAACAATTCATATGAAAAAACCAGTCTAAAAGTGGACAGGTTCATGCTCGCCTTGTGTTACCCAAATTTGGCTGTTTTTGAACCATGCCTATATTGGCATTAACGATCGTGCCCTTATTCTTTGGAAGTTATACTTCAAAGTTTAAAATTCTTTACAATGATATTGTGTCAGGGCAGGTTCCAGATACAACAAAATATGTGGTTCGCAGGGAGATTTCGAATCCATCTAGAAATACATACAGCTAAATTGTTGCCTGCCGCATTTCAAAGCGTCGTTCCTCCCAATAAGAGCAATGCTAGCCGATTTTAGCCCTACGCACAATTTGTAGGCAGTTTGGCTTGCAACGTCCAAACTCGGCATAGGGATTCATGCTTTTCAATTATTCTCTTTTTTAAGTCGGCTAAAAAAAGTTTCGTGAAAAGCATGATCGGAATGCTGAGCTACGTATCGTTCACAACTTTCAACTATCGGCTTGGGAATCTGAAAATGGATTCCAGGCTATCAGTCCTATCTGAAGTATTAGACCTTCTAATAACAGAGCTTAGTTGTCGTCCTTGTGATAGGCCTGTGGGAGGAGGATTTTTCAATAAATAGGCATTGATTTGTTTCATTCTTAGGTCGGGATTTGGATGGCTTTGGAAAATATCCATGCCCCCACCGTCCCCCCCTTTGCTGGCGGCTTTTAAAGTTTGCATTACAGAAATCATAGCATAGGGATCAAAACCTGCTGATTCCATCAGTTTTAAGCCCCAAGTATCTGCTTGCGATTCATCTTCGCGACTATAGCTTAGTTGCATCGCCTGGTTGACAACTGCCGCAATTTGATAGGCAGCAGTTGATTGGTTGCTAGCAGCTGTGCCAACAGCGACGGTGAGAATCTGACCAAATTGATTTGTGGCCATTTGCTGTGCCGAGTGCCTTTCAATCACATGACCCATCTCATGGGCTAATACACCTGCTAGCTCAGCTTCGGTTTTCAAACCATTGAGCAAACCTAAAGTAATAAATATCTGCCCGCCCGGTAAAGCAAAGGCATTGACGGTTTGAGTATCAGCCAGAAGGTGAAATTGAAACTTCCAAGGGCTATTTTTTGCTACAGTCGAATCCACAAGATGCTGGCCTACGTCCTGAACAAATCGCGTTAGTGGATCGCTATTGCTGAGTTCACCGCCCATTTCTCGACTCATCTGAGGGGCAGATTCAAGGCCTAAGCGTATTTCTTGAGCAGGGGAAATAGAAACATGCTGCTTTTCCTTGGTCACAGGATTTTCTTCTACTTGACCCATGTACATTAACCAACCCACTATTGCAATAATGACCCCAATGGCCAAACGGCCAAAAAATCCACTACCGGAGCGTTGATTTTGATTGGAATCATAATATGGCATTTTGTCACCCCAAGTTGTTGCGGACGAAATAGTATCTGGAAGGCAGCATTAAAATAATTCATATAGACGATCTGGACCTTTTTGTCCATATCGACTGCTTCATTCGTGTATTCTATTTTCTTCATTTCCGTTGCCGGGGTTTTTAATATCTGTTATGCTGTAGATTCCTAAAACATCGGAGAATTATTATGTCTTTAAGCCCTTCTTTATTGCTTACAACTGAAAAATCCCGAAGCCATTTTCTGCTTTCAGCATTGCAGATTTTGGGAGCCTCGTTATTTATAGCTTTGTGTGCGCAGATACAATTCCCGCTTTATTCTACACCAGTTTGGGTAACAGGGCAGACATTTGCGATTATGCTCATTGGGGCAACTATGGGCAGTCGAAGAGGATTGCTTAGTGTCATTGCCTATATTGCTGAAGGTGCTCTTGGCCTCCCGGTTTATATGAGCGCACATTTTGGGTTCGCATCGCTTTTGGGAATAACCGGTGGATATTTCGTTGGGTTTATGTTCCAGGCATATTTAGTAGGTTGGTGCATAGAGCGTCAGCGTTCCTTTAATTCCCTCAAGACTATTGCGATTTTACTCTCCTCTTGTGCCTTGCAGCTTGGATTGGGAGCAATATGGCTTTCTCAATATGTGGGCCTGGAAGCTGCTTTTATGATGGGCATAGTTCCCTTTATTGCAGGAGAAATTCTCAAAGCTTTAAGCATTACAGCCTACTTAAAATGCGTAAAGTCGTAAAATGTCGCTCGGCACCCAAATGCGGGGCCACATTTTGCAAGGGCTAAAATTAATATGAAAAAGATTTTAATCTATCGAGACAATGGGGCAAACTCCTTTGGCGTCAGTTCTATTCATTCCTCTCTATGCATAGAAGGAATAGACCGGCACTATTCCATTGAGTGGGCAGATAAAGAGCTGCTCCGTACGAAAAATTGGATCAAAGATACGCATGTATTGATTTTCCCTGGAGGGCGCGATATTCCCTACCATGAAGCTCTGCAGGGAGAGCCTAATCAATATATTCGCGAATTTGTGGAAAATGGCGGACATTATTTTGGCATATGTGCTGGAAGTTATTATGGTTGTGCATTTATTGAATTTGAAAAAGGACACCCTTTAGAAGTTATTGCAGATCGGGAGCTGAAATTCTTCCCTGGAATTGCTCGTGGTCCAGCTTATGGCAATGGAACGTTCAGCTATCATAACGAAAGCGGAGCTAGGATTGCTTCCTTGAAATTAAGTCCATCTCTATCGGATTCTGAGGCCTCTGCAGCTTATTATGACGGAGGTTGTGCCTTTATAGAGACAGACAAATATCTTAATACCCAAGTTCTTGGCAGCTATTCCGAAATTGAAGGGCAGCCAGCTGCAATCATCCAATGTCGCGTGGGTAACGGTAGAGCTCTTTTGTGCGGGGTGCATCCTGAATATAGCACTTTACACAGAGCTTCAAAGAAATTACTTTCCGAGGACAAATACACTAATTTACAATCGATAGAACAGAAGCGAAGGCAACTGTTTGCCGATCTTTTACGATCTATCGATTTAAAGTTCTAAAAAAAGACTGTTCAATTATAGCCCATTATGTTAAAATTAATTCGGAACTAATAAATGGAGGGTTCAGAGATGTCAGCAACTAATGCTAACGATATTAACTTGAAAGTGCTGTTTGAAAGTAAATGTATTTTTTCATTTTCGTCTCTTCTCCTCCCTTCTACTCTCCTTCTTCTTAACCTTCTAGGTTAATTCTTTATATTTTTTGTTTCCAAAGCTCTTCATAAAGAGTCGTTCAAAGATAATTTGAAAGTTACAATGCGTATCCAATTTTTTTGGGATTGCATCTTGAGAACATGAAATTATATTCATTTCTCGTATTGAATTAGTTAACTATAAAAAGACATAGAAAATAACTATGTCTAAAAGGTGGATTAAAAAATGAAAGTTTCACGAATGATGGCTTGGACGATTTGGATGGTAGCATCGATTTTCTACGCCTATCAATATATTTTAAGAGTGATGCCCAACATCATGTTGGATGATATTATGAATCAGTACCAAATTGACGCAGCCATATTTGGTCAATTTTCCGGTTTCTATTATATCGGTTATTCCTTGTTGCATTTGCCGATAGGAATTATGCTTGATCGTTACGGTCCTAAAAAAGTGATGTCTGGGTGTATTCTATTGACCGTTGTTGGACTAATGCCATTATTATTTTCCGATTATTGGATTTATCCTATCGCAGGACGATTTTTGATAGGTGTCGGATCTTCCGCGGCCATATTAGGCGTTTTTAAGGTTGTGCGTATGGCATTCAGTGAGGGGCGTTTTGCTCGCATGCTTAGTTTTTCCGTGATGATCGGTTTGATTGGAGCGATTTATGGCGGAGCTCCGGTGAGTTATATGAGTGATGTCTTAGGTTATCAGGCAGTGGTTAAATTTTTAGCTTTTGCTGGAATTGGCTTAGCCATAATCACTTATCTAGTGATCCCTGATATCAAAAGTAAGCCTCAGACCGCAGTGTTTTCTGACATAAAAGAAGTATTTGGCAACTATCGGGTAGTATTGACATGTCTATTTGCCGGATTGATGGTTGGACCCTTAGAAGGATTTGCGGATGTATGGGGAACAGCTTTCTTAAAGCAATCTTATGGATTTGATACAGCATTAGCGACCAGTTTACCCTCCATGATCTATATTGGCATGTGCTTTGGCGCCCCGGTACTGAATTTTATGGCGGAGAAAATGGGTAGTTATTTAGGGGCAATCATAGCTGCTGGTGTTGGTATGACAGCAAGTTTTGTGTGCTTATTGTCTTGGCAGCTCCCATATGGAACTGTGAGCATTAGCTTTGTGATTGTGGGCATCTGTTGTGCCTATCAGATTTTGGCAATTTATCAAGCGTCTGTATATGTCAGAGAAGAAGTTGCCGGATTGACAACTGCGGTGGCAAACATGATCATCATGATTTTTGGGTATGCGTTTCACACAGCGATAGGAACCGTTGTCAATGCGATGGGCGGGCCGAATGCTCCTGACGCAATGAACTATGGTTTAACTGTTATTCCAATTGCACTAGGGATTGGAACAATTGGTTTTGTCAGTTTGATGTTGAGCTGTAAAAGAGATAGGGCATTGCAGGTTGCTTAAAAATAGCCGCGAAAGCGGCAAAATGTAGGCTGCTGCGTCTCGCAGCAGGAGTTAGATGTGGTTGATATAGCACTTCACTTCCTCCTTTTTGAGACGCAGCAGCCTACATTTTGCTGTATTCGTGGCGTCAAATTTAGATTTTATTATTCGCAAATAGGGCTGCTGTAGAAACATTATGCAAGGCCTCTTTGCCAGCATATGCATTATCAAAAGCAACTTTAATAGCGCCTGTTTTTGGGGTCATGACCACGCTGTGAGTCGTGTATAAATTGTTGACGTAGGGTAAAGCCAACGCATTTTCAAGTGGGGTCTTTTTATTGAAATGTTGACTAATTACCCGCAGTCTTTTTTTACTTGAAAGCATATCTGAGCTGGTCGTTGGTTTGTAGCGGAAATTTAGAGTCACAAGAGGTTTATTTTCTTCCCATCGTCGGATAACATGTTGATGCTCTTTGGATTGAAAAAAGTGGATTGTAGAAGCTCCTTCAGGATCAGCGGCAGTTAAATGATAAGGTCCCAAGGGAGGATGCTCTTCAGCATATTTTTCAACTTCTTTGACACTCTTAAAATTTTCAAGGCAATAGCGATTATAAAAACAAGCAGGCATGCCTTTGATTTCATTAGTGTCACCGTTGCAGACATTCATAGCCAAGCATAAACCTTGAGAGTTTTGCCCTGTCGTAGTGCCTATGAAGCCAGGAACGTTCACATCTACAGTATTAAATCGAGCGTCAATAAAGCGTCGATTGATGATTAAACTTTTGGTTCCGGTAAGACCATACGTTGACCAATCCAAATTTCTTGCAAATTGTATAACATCATTATCAGAACGATCTACAATAGCTGTACAACCAACAATTTCTTGAGATAGGTTTTTTTTGTCAGAGGAGGTTTTTTCTGTAGGGTTTTCAGGATCGAAATGCAGAGAATCCGGCACGAGATGCATCAGCGTTATATCATTGAGGGTCAATATCTTTGGGAAATTCCACCAATTTTCCTTTGCCCATAAATCGTATCCTTCTAGAAGTCCCTTCATTTCGGTTAAATATTCTTCCGGAATTTGCTTGCGAATACTATCGAGGCATAAAGGGGGAAGTTGATCGGCTCTGGGTTTTCCGAGTAAAGTATGCTTAACGAGTTCATATCTTTTTACAAGGGTATTAATAGCTTCGCCGCAAAGATACCCATGGGCTTTTCCTGCGCTAAAGGGATTATCACCTTCCAGGGCAAGAACAGGAACGTCGCCATCATAGTACAGTTTCCCGCCTTCACATTCGTTTGGTATATAGTCATGGTTTTTCATGTCATGGTGAGGACTTGCATAGATGTCTAAAAATAGATGGGAAAGAGTGGCTATCCCACAAGCGGATGCGGATAAAAGTGAAACGCCGCCAAGAATGAAAAGATTGGCTGTAGTTCCAACTGGAAGAGAAGATAAATAGGGGATTGAGCAGCCTAATCCAATTCCAAAGGCAAAAGTCGCAGTGTTAGCGACTTTCATAGTTAGAGGATGTTCATGAATCCAAAATTTTAATCTTTTTTTATTTGATGTTAAAAATTCGGCTGGGGAGGGCAAAGTCGCATGTATTGTTGAGTCATTCATAGAAAAAGTATCCCTCCAGTTTTATTATTCTAACAAATCTGACTATTAACGCTTTTAATTAACTATTGCATAACTATTATATGCTAAATTATGTATATTATCAATGTTGTTGTGCATGTTATTTCAAATAAATAGAGTTATTTTGTGATTAAAGAGCTAAACTGAACAATAGCTTAGGTGGAAAACCTACAGGGCCGGCCTTATTGCAGCACTGGCTATTTGATAGCCAGGCGTTGCGCTATCTTTGCCTAGTTTTTCGCAAACAGAGCGGCAGTGGACACATTGTGCAGAGGTTCTTTGCCTGAATACGCATTGTCGAAAGCGACTTTAAATGAATGCGTTTTCGGATTCATGACTACACTGTGAGTAGTTAAACTATTATTGACATAGGGGAGGGCCAAAGCATTTGCAAGTGGGGCTTTCTTTTTGAAATGATTTGAAATGGCCTTCAGTCTGGCCTTACTATGGTGCATATTAGAATGTGCTTCAGGCTTATAGCGGAAGTTTAGAGTCACAAGCGGTTTATCTTTTTCCCATCGTCGAATAACATTTTGCCCTTTTTCCGATTGAAAAAAGTGGATTGAAGATGCCTTTTGCGGATCTACAGCTGTGAGGTGATAGGGTCCCAATGGTGAATGATCTTTAGCATATTTTTCTACTTCATCGACATTTTTAAAATTCTCAAGGCAAAAGCGATTATAAAAACATGCAGGCATGCCCCTAACTTCGTCTGTCTCTCCGGAGCAAACATTCATAGCTACGCATAGCCCTTGTGCGTTTTGTCCTGTTGTAGCACCTATAAAACCTGGAACATTCACTTCTATAGTATTATGCCGTTTGTCCTTGAAACGTCTATTGATAACTAAACTTTTAGATCCTGCAATACCTAAGGATATCCAATCCATATTGCGCGCAAATTCCAGGCCATCATCTCCGGGGCGGTCAACTATTGCTGTGCAAGCAACAGTTGGAGCTTGCTTAAGTGCAAAAGAGCTTTTAGCAGCAGTGCTTTGAGGTGTAAAATGGACTGAATCAGGCATGAGATGTAAGAGCATGATATCATCGAGAGTCATCTTTTTGGGGAATTTCCACCAATTTTCTTTGGACCATTGGTTGTATCCTGCCAGAAGACCTTCCATTTCGGTTAAATATTCACCAGGAATGTGGGAACGAATGCTTTTCAGGCATGTGGGATCAAGTTGATTTGCTCGAGGTCGACGTGCAAGCGTATACATTGCAAAATCATACCGTTTCACAAGAGTATTGATCGCATCTCCACAAAGATATCCATGGGCTTTTCCGGCAATGAATGGGTTATCACCTTCCAGAGATAGGACAGGAACATCTCCATCATAGTATAGTTTCCCACCTTCGCACTGACTTGGCTTATACGCATGGTTTTTCATATCATGGTGAGGGCTTATTTCAAGATCTAAAAATATATGAGCGACAGTCCCTATAATAGTAGTTGTAAGGGCTAGGAAAGATGCGGCGGTAATGATACAAATTTTTGCTGCGAGTCCCACTGGTAGCAAGACTGCAAAAGGGGTGGCGATCCCTAGGCCAACACCGAAAGTAATGAGAGCGACTTTTGCGACTTTTATTGTTAGAGGATGGCTATGTATCCAAAGTGATACTTTGTCATAGGTTTTTAAAAATTCTGGTGGTGTTGCTTTTCTTGTTGGGGCAATCATAAAGCATCCTTAGTTATTAAGTTAAAAAGGGCATAATAACTGAATTTAATTAACAAATCAATATAAATTAAACCTGTTTAAATGGTTGGAAGGTAAATACAGGACGTGTTATAGTCTTCTTTTGTAAGCCTGCCGAAGGGGCTAACCCCTATTAAAGAAAATGTTATTATGTATTTAAAAAGCAATTTCAGCAGGCTCAGGAAATAAATATAATATATAAATTATTTTAAAGCCAAATCCGAATTTGTTAACCTTTTTAGGAGTTTTCTTGAATATCCCAGAGATTGATCAACAGATCACTTTAACAATTGAAGATCTCGGAAGCCATGGCGAAGGTGTAGGCCGCTGCGAAGGATTTACAATTTTTGTCGAAGGAGCCTTGCCCGGAGAAACT
>JACCVN010000347.1 GCA_013698165.1 Parachlamydiaceae bacterium
TCGAACTCTTTAAGCAAGCTGCTTAAATAATTTCAAAAACAATTCATATGAAAAAACCAGTCTAAAAGTGGACAGGTTCATGCTCGCCTTGTGTTACCCAAATTTGGCTGTTTTTGAACCATGCCGAACAAAAGATCAAATTTTGCAATTGTAGGGATTTCTTTTAGGCGGCCGAACGGAAGAAGCGCGCCGTTATTTGGCCGAGAGGGAGTACCTTCATGTGTATCCAAATTGTAATGAGAATAACAAACCATATGATCTGTGGACTTACATTCAATTTTAGAAAAATACAATTCTAGCTTTTCTAACCAGGCACTTTCTTCTAATCTTTTCCCGATCTCTATAAGTAACTTAACATCGTGATAATAATTAGAAGTAAGAGCGGGCACTTCCTTATTGAAATCGTCTTTAGTTCGAGAACAATTTTCCAGGACAGTTCTAGGTCCTACACATAAGGCGTAGCCTGTTTCCTTATGAACTTTATAAAATACATCATCTTTTGAAATCTGAAAGGATACAGGATCTTTATAAGCGATTGCCCAGTAGAATAGATTCTCAGTACTGGAACTAAAATTGTATTGAGATTTACGAAGCCCAGGAAAGTACTTATCAAATTCAGAAAGACTTTTTATATTTTTTATCGATCCAAAGGGTTTAAGATTATTAATACTTGTTGAAATTCCAAGGTTTTTAGCAAAAGTAAAGTTTTTGTAACATGATAAATGCGTTGGCAAGGTTTTGCAAAGACTTCTTGATAAAAGAGAGGTAACTTCTGCAGCTCCGTTCTGTTTTTCAAATTCTCTTCCGATCTCTCTCAGCACATCGGCATCATTGTAGTAATGAAGCGGGTTAACAGGGACAATTTGACCGAGATCATCCTTGGTCAGCCCATTATTTTCTAAAATAGATCTTGTTCCTAAATACAAGGCAATCCCTGTTAACCTATGGATCACATAAAATGCATCATCTTTCGATTTTGTAAATGAAAGCGGATCAGCATAAACAATTCCGCGATAGAATAAAGAATCTGAACGACTGGTATGAAAATTATAATCTGACAGACTAAGGCCAGGGAATAGGTGATTAAATGCATCAAAGCTGTTGATTCCCTCAAGAGAACCTAGTGGGATGATTTCTTTGTTGGCTGGCAAAACCTCCTTACCTTTATTTGTCGCAAAATCAAAATTCTCAAAACAATAGAAATTTTGGGGCACTGAGAGGCACATAATTTTAGAAAAGAGAGTTTCGACCTTCGGTGTAGGAGGAGTAGTCTTTTTAATACCTAAAAGCTCATCATGGAACTGATTGAGTTTTTCCAGGGTTAGGGTCGGAAATGCATCGAAAATGTTAAAGATTTTCTCAGCATTAATTAAGAATGTTGGATTCTTTGACAAAAGACCAAACAAGCTTTCATTAGGCTCTGGAAAATTACATTGATCCAGAATGTCTTTAATTGTGGATAGATGAGAAGCATCGTATGTCAACTTCAATAAAGCGCTCAATAAATAGTATTGGTGCTCATAATTTTTATACTGTGATGTTCCCTCAAACTCCCTTTTTACGTTTAGTAGATCTCCCCTAAGCTTCTCAGAAAAAATAGGTGCCGGCACAAAGTTTTCTAAGGATTTATATAGTCCTCCTTTTTCAGGAAGATTTGTTCCCAAGCATAGAGTCGACCCATTATTCAGCATTAAACAATCTGCTGCATTTGCACCTACATTCCAATACTCACCATAGAGAGAAAATACAGCAGAGGCTATTAAGTCATCTTGAGCAATATTCCCTTCCTTATCTTCACTTCCTGTCAACGTTGCAATTAGAGGGTTTGGAAAGAAACATAAATCAAAATAAATACCACTTGCTTGCTCTCCAAAATTCAGCCTCAGCACATACCCTTGAAGCTCTTTTTGATAAAAAATATCAAAATTCGGCGTAAGGCTTACCTGATTCTTGGAAAAACAAAAATCCAGTTCTTTAAAAATCTGATCGTGTACAGCTTTCATTAAAGAACGTGGCAGTAACAGTGGCCACTGACCTTCCCGTTGATTGCAGACCACTTCATAATTTCCTAACCACGCCTTGAAATCAGCAACATCATTGTCTAAACCTGATGTAAAATTCCCCTCGCTTAAAGCAACTCCGGAAGCCACTCCGTAAATATCCCCCATCAAATGAAGGTTATCTTTAGGAGTATTTTCACTGTAACCGCTAAAAATTCTTTCCGATTTATAAAGCGCTTCCATATCC
>JACCVN010000368.1 GCA_013698165.1 Parachlamydiaceae bacterium
GCTTTATAAAGTTTTTTAATTAATTTTTCATCGCTTAGCGAATTGACATTGAGAATGATTTTTGATTGTTTTCCGGCGTTAGCAAACTTTATTTCGCGATCGATCTTGTATAATAATGCCTTACGCATATTTAAGGGGGTGACTAATAATGTTTTACATAAGCCTAGTTGTCTTTTCCAATTCGATTCCGGATTTTCCAGTGCCTTAAAGATACGATTAATATCAGCCATAATACTGCGATTGCTTGTCAGCAAAAAATGATCGATATAACTTAAAGCTGTTTTTTCATTTAAATTGCCGGTCCCGATATATCCATATTGCTTGACCTGGTTACCGACACGTTTTTTGATTACACAAATTTTAGCATGCACCTTCATATTAGGAATGCCTAAGAAAACCTGTACGCCCTCATCCTCAAGTTTAGCTTTCCATTCCAAATTGGCTCTCTCATCTGCATATGCGCGTAATTCCAAAACGACATGGACTTGTTTGCCATTGCGCACAGCATTAATTAACGCATTGCAAATTTTTGAATTGGGGGCTAAACGATAGGCGGTAATCTTAATGCTTTTTACATCGGGATCCATTGCCGCTTCACGCAACATATCGATGATCGAATTAAATGAGTGGTAAGGCAAATGCAATAGAACATCCTGCTGCATAAGCGCCTCAGAAATGCTCACTGATCTTGCCAGCACAGGATTTGGAAAAGGTCTAGGTCTGAGCTGTTCGTTAGATAATTGCGCCGGGAACTCCATAAAATCACGAAAATTCCGGATATAACCGCCGGGGATAATGCTATCTTTATTGGTAAGATTGAGTTTTTGGATTAATAATTCTAATAAGTCGAGATTCATCAATTTATCATATAGGAATCGGATGGCTGGAGCCTTTCGTCGATTTTTCACTCCCTTCTCGATTTTTTGAAAAAGAGGTGTTGAAAGGTCTTGGTCAATATTAATTTCTGCATCTTTAGTAATTTTAAATGTATGTGCTTCAAAATATGTATAGCCCAAATGAGAAAATATTCTGGCCAGATTAAACCGTATGACATCTTCCAACAACATGATGTTTTGAACACCTGGAGCAGATGGTAAAGAGACAAAACGACTGTGGATTTTTGTAGGAATTTCAATCATTGCGAATTTTTGGTCGGAAGACCCTTTTTCTTTCTGCATGACAACCCCAATAAATATGTTGTCGTCCCAATAGGAAGGCAGATTAGGCATGCTTTCAATAAAGAGGGGGATGATAGACGAACTCACCTCGTGGTCAAAATAATCCCTTACAAAAACCTTTTGTTTGACATTTAGATGGTTCCCATCGAGCAAATAGATTTTTTCTTTTCCCAAATCAACAATAATTTGTTTCCAAATGTAGTTAAAATCTTCTTGCTGTTGGAGGATGATGCTATGAATTTGATCGTAAATTTTTTGCGGGTTTTTCTCGAAATAACCTTTGGTTTTTTTTCTGTATGCCTTGATCATTTTTGTCAGCATTGACACCCGCACTCTAAAAAACTCATCGCGATTATTAGAGTAAATGCCTAAAAAGCGAATTCGTTGCTTTAAAGGCAGTGTGGAGTCATTTGCTTCTTGCAAAACCCTGGCATTAAAACTGAGCCAGCTGATTTCACGGGTTAAAAATTTGTTACGCATTGCATTGAATGATTTGCTTGGGCTCCATTAGCCAAGTCAATAGGCAGTTGCCAGGTTTTATCGTTCTATCGATCTCAAGCATGAGAGCTCCACCTTTTTTTAGGCACAAAAATGAGTTGTCATTATTTGAAAGGCAATAGGAAGCAAAACCACTAAGAAATGGCTCATGGCCTATAAGAGCGAGGCTACTAGACTCTTTATGTTTATTTAAAAGCCTGATGAGGCTCTTATAAGAGGAATATGGAGACAGCAGCTCAGTAACCATCGGTTCTTCATTCCTTCCGCAATAGGCATGAATGATTTCGGCAGTTTCTCTGGACCTCAATAAAGGACTCGTCAGAACGATGTCAAAATGCATTTTCATTTTTTTCATGCCTTTTGCGATCTCCTTCATTTTTTCTTTCCCCTTTTTTGTTAAGGGGCGCTCTTCATCCATCGCTTCATCTTCTAAACTATTACCAGCTAAACCATGTCTAATCATAAAAAGTTGCACCATATACATTCCCTCCTGTCTTAAACCATCACCCTACAATAAATTTTTTAATCAGTCTAGTACACTGTAAGTAAATACGGGTTCATAAAACATTTTTTTAATTCGGAGATTAACGTTTCTCATTTCGTGACATACACTGATGTGTAGGCGCGAAAAAGAGAAACGATAAGATTCGAAAATAAAAAAATGTTTTATGAACCCGTATTTACCTTACAGTGTACTGGTGCACATGCTAGATTGTAGAACACTGTTCAAAGCGCTTATCTAATTAAGCATTCAGAGAATAGGTGGGCGTATAGACCCCAATCAGCTCGCGAGACCACCATTTTCCGGTTTTATTTTTGGTTTTTAGATCGCTAAAATGATAGCGGTAAATCTTGGCACGGATATAGCGAGGCGGCTTGCCAGGGAATGGATTCTTCCCCATAAGCTTAACAACATCCTCAGAGCCTTCAAGGAGGCGGACCAGAAATTGCACTAGCCAAGGATTTCTTTGATAGTTGCTGAGGGCTGCAAACCAGAATTGCCAGTCGAGTCGGGGTTGATGAGGTGCCACAAGCTTGGGAGATTGCAAAATGTCTCCGGGCTTCCATTTGAACTCATATTCCTTCCAGCTTTTTCCATCCTCGCTGCCTTCGATGACGATCTCATTTCTGGCTGTCGTCATATTTACAAACAAACCATAAGAATTGATCAGATTGTAATTCCTGAAAGGGTGAACGAAGCGGTAGATCTTTCTCACTTTGACACAGCTTGCAATCAGTTCGATGGCATTCAGGACTAAGAAGCACGAAGCAACAGCAGTCAATATCCAATAGAAGTAACTGTTGTCTTCGAAAAGAGGCTTAAATGAGGCTGCGCTTTCAAGGAATCCCAGATAAGAATCGGGTAGCAATGGAATACACATCGCGATTGTCAAAAAGTTAAAAAATGCAAAATTGCCTGTAAGCAAAAGCAGAAGCTGAAAAAATAAACAAAGAAAGAATACAGGCACACGTATGATGGGTGGTGTGAAAATAAATATGGGTACAACTAGCTCGAAAAAATAGGTCCCAAGAGTCGAGAGTTTTGAAAAAAATTTAGGCTGTTGGTGGGCGTAGTAAGCGAGTTTGGTAGGTAAAGGTTGAGTTTCATAGTGGTAGTCCATCGCCGTCAAGTCGCGCCACTCCTTACTTCCCAAAAGCCACTTACTCATTCCAGAAGAGAAAAGAAAACGGAACAACAAGAACCAGAGCAGGTACACTATCATTAGTGGAGGTGGCGACTGAACCGCAAAAAGAAAAGCCAAAAAACCAACTTCAAGGAGGAGAACATCCCATTGAAAATTGAGAAAAGGAGAACCCGTGGATATGAAGGAGTAGTAAAGAATCCAAAGCCAAAAGAGTGAGACTGCCGGATACCAGCCTAGCATCGCGGTGGCTGCCAAGATAACGCCTGTCCAGCAGGCCGCCACAAGTGTGCGGTCAGAGGCGTTGATCCAAAAAAGCGTGGGGATTTTAAAGTAAAGACTTCTTCCTGGATATTTCCCCTTTACTCTTTGTAAAAGATCGCTAATCGGTACAATCCCTTTTGCGCCAAAGAGTCCTTTAACTTGAACTGCTAAAGATGCAAAGGCAATCAGGTAGATGAAGGCAATTGCCTTTAAAAATAGACCTTGGGAAATGAGATATGTTGACCCTGTTTCCATAGTCTTGATCATACCAA
>JACCVN010000370.1 GCA_013698165.1 Parachlamydiaceae bacterium
GTTTACAATGACGATGCTATTCTATCAAAGTATACTGAAACCATGAAGGACTGCGCTGCCATAAAAGGTATACTGGATAACCTTCTTCTCAAAATAGATTTGGGTAAAACCTTTCCCAAAGCTTCAGAAAAGGAAATACAAGAAAAAGAAAACACCTTTAGAAACAACACAATATTGCCTGTGCAACGCATGCCACGACACGTTATGTTTCTTGAAGACCTAGTCAAAACTAATAGTCTTGCAATGGGCTTGTCCAAAGAAGACGAAGATAAAGGGGGGGCAGCTAAAACTTTGCAAAAGGTCAAAGAATCTGCACTTTATCTCAATGTTGAAAGTGGTATCCTTATTGATAAAAGCACGCTTGAACAAGTGACAAAGACTTTAAATGAAGTTATTGAAAATACTCGTGATGCTAAAAAAAAATCGATACTCAGTAGTTTTTCACCCTCTCCATCGCAAAGCTCTCTTAAAAAATATGACATCAATAAAATTCTGGATGACATTAAGAACGTGTCAAAATCTCAGGATCCATCTGTACAAAAAACGGCCAAGGGGCTCTTATCAACACTGGAAAGTAGCAGTGGGGTAATGGCATCCATCCGAGATCAAGAACCACTCATGAAAACATTTCGTGAGCTAACCTCCAACACGTTTAAAGACATTGACACATTAAAAAATTTATTAATTCAAAAATCTGAATTTAAAGACAAAGAGTTTGACATCGATGAAAATGGAAATTTGATCTTAAAGAATAAAACAGCGGTTAAATCAGACGAAGCCGACACAGCTAAGGCAAAAATTGAGGACATATTTGAAAAGGCCGAGACAAATACTGCAAGGCTTTTAAAGAAAAATGATGAAGACCTTAGACTTTCTAAAAAAGATTCCCCTTCCCAAAAACGATACCTTGCCGAGCAGCTATTACTACTTCAAACTCTATCTACAGTAAGAAATGTAGATGCAACTTTAGGGTTTTCTCTTCGGAAACAAAATAACGTACTCATAGAAAATCTCAATAAAGCTATTGAAGACATTCGTAAAGGCTCTGAGGTCGTTTTTGGTGAGAATGGCAATTACACCGTCACACCTCAAACTGAAAATAACATCGCCGACATTAAACCTATGACTCCAAAAGTTCTCGAAAAGATGATAGACCATCTTGAGGTGCTCTTAAAATCAAAAGATCAAGAAACTCGTGCTAAAGCAGGTAACCTCTTAAACAATTTTCAAACTTATGTCATTGCCCAAGACAATCTGGAGAATATTAATTGGAGTAGTCGAGGAAGTGTAAATTCTCTTATTAATCTATTTGAAAATGTGGATAATGTGGGCTTGGGCAATAAAAAAGACTCTTCCCCACTTTATCAACGGTTTTTAAAATTAGTCAATGAGAACACTTGAAAATACTAACTCAAATATAGTTATTTTTCAGGAATTTCCAAAGTCCCTATTGACCAAAATACATGAAATGGATAGTCTATTGGAATTGAAGATGCCCAAGTGGTGAAATTGGTAGACACGCCAGATTTAGGTTCTGGTGCCGTAAGGTGTGTAGGTTCGAGTCCTATCTTGGGCAATATGTAGCATCTCATTTCTTTGTAACCTGCTGCGCCTCGCAGCAGGCGTCAGCATTGTTGGCTGCTGCATCTTGCAGCAGGCGATAATCCTTATCCCAAAATTAGATCAAAGATATAAAATACCGGTGAGACTTCCTTTTAAGGAATATTTTGCCACCTGCTGTGAGACGCAGCGGGCTACCTTAGGAAACAATCTGTGAAAAAAAGTGTTTCTACGATTATCTTTGATGAAAAACGTCAATCAGTACTTCTTATCAAGCGGAGAGATGTAGCGGCATGGGTGCTCCCAGGCGGCGGTGTGGATGAAAACGAAACTTCCGATGCAGCTGCAGTGCGGGAAGCTTTCGAAGAAACTGGGCTACAGGTGGCTATTATAAGAAAAGTTGCTGAATATACCCCTCTGAACAAACTGGCACATTTCACATCTCTGTATGAATGCAAGCAGACAGGAGGCAAGCTCTCAACAGGATCCGAAACAAGAGATCTCGCCTTTTTCCCTATTAAGAACCTGCCCAAAAAGTTCTTTTTTATCCATGAGGATTGGCTTGCGGACGCTTTGCTAGAATCCCCTGACGTCATTAGTAAACCCCTCAGTAAGGTCACCTATTTCGCTTTCGTGCGATACCTTTTATGCCACCCTTTTGACACTATTAGATTTGCACTTTCTCGTTTAGGATTCCCCATTAACTCAGGTTAGTCTGTTAATGTGCAAAAGTTGCCCTTAAAGGTCAGCTCATCCCAATCATTGATGGACGTTGTGCCTTCAGCCATAAACGGTCGTCGCATTCCATGTTTCTGCAAAATCCTCGCCAATTGTTACAGCAGCATCCTGAACGGCATGCATATGGCCGCGAACCGGATAAAAGTACTTGCAATCTGATTTCTAGGCTCGTTAGTCGCGAAAAATAAATTTTGCGGATTTTGAGCTTGAGCTCCACGATGGCTTTTTGATGTAAAACGATTTATAGAGTGTATTCCGTCGAATGGAGACTTAATCCTCTCTCTCGACAAAGCTGAATCTGAGAAATTTGGGCAATGCCCTAGCTTTCGGGATTGAGCTCATTAATGCAAATCCTAAAATTAAATAAAAATCATCTTATCTGTAAATTAGTATTCAACACAATTAATACACAAGATACAACAATTAAATAACTGCTAGTTAAAGGATTGCATTTATACTCGCGCAAACTATATAAATTTATTGACAATCCAAAATAATTCAATGATAATAATAGTATATGCAGATTTAATGTAAAAATAATTTAGGAAGGTGTTTTATATGCCAGATCTATATATGCAAGCATTAATGCAAGGTAAGTCAATAAAAAAAAATACCGAAAGTGCAATTTCTAACGAAAAAAATCGATTTGAACTTCAGACCGAAAAAGAAATCGAAACTTTTGCTGCTTCATTATCTTTTGATGAAGACCCAACCCAAAGCCATCTAACCAACCCTGAAATGAAACGAGCAAAAGTGATTGCTGAACTCAAAGAGCAAGCCAAGCTAACGGAACTTTCCAGTTTCGTAGAAGATGCCTTTAAGATTTTGGCCTCAGAAGGTGAAAAA
>JACCVN010000549.1 GCA_013698165.1 Parachlamydiaceae bacterium
CACTTTGTTACTTAATCTTAAACACGCTTTCTTAAATAACATTCATGCAAAGAAAGATTTTAAGTTTAGTTCTTTTGAATGATTTGAGTCAATTAAAAAGTGTCTGAATGTCTCTTCTGGCCATTGAGAATTCTAATCATCTCATAGAATGGGGGGAACGATGAAACTTCAAGTGCCAGTTTAGGTTTATCATTTTTTAGCAATTTTTTAAAAAGTGAACTTTAGATACCTTTTAGAGGAGGTTTGATTAATTGCCCCGAATGGGGCTAGTTGTGTAGAGCCCATTAGTGTAGCCCCAATCGGGGCAAACTATGGGTACAGAATAAATTAAACATTAAGTCCCGAAGGTGCGGTTTGTGTAAGCAACGAAATTCGTAGGGGAAATTATATTTAAAAAGAGTAAGATTAAATAATTAATAAAGAATTTCGTGCTTTGAACTTCCTGGTAGCTTCACAAGCCGCCCCTTCGGGACTTATATTCAAATGTTTCCTACCCATAGTTTACCCCTATCGGGACTACACTATGGGCTTTACACAACAAGCCCCATTCGGGGCATAACGCAATACAATTGCAATTGCCTCTGACAGCCTTCCCGCACTCCTTTCAGGGGTGCAATCTAGAATTTTACCCAGGGCTGCGCTTCGCTTCCCCTGGGATACTAGCTCACACCGCAATCCGGGGGTGTTTGTTGCTCGTAACACAATTCTTAAAAACCGTATATTATCATATGACTTAAAATTTAAAAAAGATTATATTAATGTGAATTTAAATCTAAAAAAAGCTACAAAAACAACACCCTAACCCGTGACAAGTTGACTTTTTATACACAGAGAGTTTGGGCATGGATCAACGTTGGACAATATCCGCAGCAATTAGAACTTGGCGTAGGGCCAAAAACATGGATGCAAAATGGTTATCTTTGACATGCAAATGGTGGTAAGTACGCACATGCAAAATATTTGTAATAGGGGATTTTATACAAAAATATCCCTTATTGTTTTTCTCATCATTTTCTGCAAAAATATCATACTTACTTAACTCCTTAAATAATTTTTTTAAGGCGTTGGGCTTCGTTTCCGCTAATAAATTTTCGATCAGAGAAAGAAATTCCTCTGTCTTCATATGCACTGGGAGAGTGCATTCCAAATCACTATCAATAATTTCAATTTGAGGCGTTGTGAGAATATTTGCAGGGTTGTTTGGGCGTGTTTTTACTTTAATCTTTTTTGAGTTCTCGAAAGATTGTTCAGGAGTTTGCTCGGACAGTATCGAAATTGATTTTGCCTCGCAGAAAATATTTTTCTCGGAGATTATTCCCGAATCTAACTGGGTAGATTCCTTTTCATTGCAAACACTTATCGCTTTAGTTTCTACGTCCTCAATATTTGCAAAAGACATTTTTGCACTTTGCAGGTTCGATTTTTCTGTGGCTACAGTCGATTTAATGGATTGCTGGGATGGTGTGGAAATAACTTTCTCGGCAGAATAATTTGACTGATTTTTTTGCTCTTTTATTTTTTTATCTTGAGCATGCAACATCGCCACAGCTTTTGCCTTTTCCTTTCTATCTAATTCTACAAGCTCATTTTGCCCTTGTAAATATTTCCTTATCAGCTCTTTTTGATCAATTGTTAATGTTCTAAAAAGCTTATTCTTTTCTTTAAAGATTTTTAAATATTCGATTGCTTCCCTTTCAATACCTACAATTTTTTGCGTTAGTTTTTCATAACGTCCAATTGCATTTAAAATTTCTGGCCCAAGATCATTATAAATGTTTACGACATGATCACAGAAAGTCGAAGAGTTGCCCTTATATGTATTTATTTTTTCTGAAAGTTCATTTGCTATTTTCACAACTTCAATGTAACACGTTTTAATTGAAGCCTTAATTGTCTCTAGTTTAAGAGAAAAAAGCTCTTTTACTTTGGGATTATCGATTGCTGCCATCCAAAAAATTGGACAACTCAAATTAAATTCTTTAGTTTTTTTGTTATGTAAAGCAAGGTATTGGTCTAACAACTTTCTATTGTCAATTTTTATTCTAGCGCCTTCGGGAGTTGGACAAATATTAAGATATTCGTTAAGAATATCATATTCTTTGGTAGCTGTTTCACACATTTTTAAATAGATCATTTCATAAAAATGCTTTTCGTTTGAGTGCTCGGGAATCTGATGTGAAAAATGTTTTGCCATATATTCACTATAGTGCTTTTTTTCATAAGACAAATAATAATACAAATTGTTTTGGTACTTGTTTTTTTCTGCCTGCGTTTTTGAATTGACTATCAATTGTGCTGTTTTTTCTGCAGATATATAGGTATTCAGAAGTATAGAAACATATTGGAAATATCCTTGTATCTCTTTTTGAATAACAAGTTCGCAATCGAATATACCGGTATAGGGCAATGAACCGAAATCAATCAGCAAAACTAGCGCTTTAGCTGATAAAGATATATTTTTGTCTTCAAGTAATGTAAGAATAGCCCGTTTTTTTTCAATGCGGTCTTGAATGATGGCAGAACCGATCTCAATGTTTACCAATTCTTTAGCCGAAAATAAATTGGAATGAAGGGCTTTACACGATGTTTTTGCTGTCGACTCTCTTGACTGCACTTCAAGATGTAATTGCGCAGAGGTACGTAGCTGCTGGATTTCAGCTTGCATCTGTTTTTCAAATAATGACTGTTCGGTTGTCGCTATAGCCACGGTTGTTACATCAATTGAATCATCCGATGCAGGTAGTTTCGACTCTGGAAGTTTAGGCAATTGAAGTGAAGTAACTCTATTTGTATTAATATTCATAATAACTTTTTTAAATCGATTTTAAGCCGGATTTTTAAAGCTATATTAGCAAATCCTCTTTTGTTAGCCAACAAAAAAAACGACTAATGAAAAAAATCAATTAGTTAAGTTTAAAAGCGAAAAGTGACTTAAATATAGTAAGTATAATCTGTAGCGCAACGTTATTACTTCAGCTCTCTTTGTAGAGGTGACTTGTGCAATCGAAAACGACAGGTTTATTCTTCTCTATTGATCAATAATTAGGGTTAAACTTTGCCTCTCCAGGGATTTCTTTGATTTTGAGCTCCTTTCCAAAGAGATCTTTCACTATACATTGAATTTGAAGCATATGCTTATAGAGTTTGGTAGATCCCCTATTTTTTACCCAGCTTACCTTGCCGTGGTCTTTAACATCTTTAGCATGGCGTTCATTGAGTTTTTCAAAATATTCTTCATTGTATTCGCTATGAATTTTATGTACCAATTTTGAAAGCTGCTCTTTATCCTTTTCTATAGAAGAACTTAAATTTTCACTAAATGTGGGACCAATTTTATACAACGTTCTTTTTGTTGAATTTAGGTATTCGTAAAAGATGTCTTCTGGAGGACGAGCCCCCATACCCCCATCAACAAGACCTAAAAATCCTAGTGTGACACACCATGGAATCGCAAAAATAGCAATCCCAATCGAAGAAATGACACTTAATATACCTGTGGGCTGTAAATAAATCGATTAGTTGACTTTAAAATGCTAAAAGTAATATAAATATATTAAGTCCAATGGATAGTGCAGCGTAAATACTTCAACTCTCTTTATAGAGGTGACTTATGCAAGCGAAAACGATGGCTTTATTTGGAGAAGCAGAAAAAGGTGAATTTCATAAAGCCTATTACTGCAAGACTTTAGATCAATTGCTTGAATGTTTTGGTCATCCGCCACAAGAGAGTCGTGGCTTAGACTATGCTATTCAAGCTCTTTTGTATCATTGTCCATTACTCTTCTTTCGTGTCCGAGAAGAAGGATTCAGTGAACAAGATTATTATGATGGCATCAAGCTTTTAAAAGATCAGGATAGTATCCCTGATATCATGGCGATTTGTATGCCGGGGGTTGGCAGTGGGGAAATTATTAATGCAGTCATTCCCATCTGCGCTTTTTATCACAGCATTTTGGTGATCTCGGAATCAGACTTTTACGACTACCTTTCATCTTATAAAAGGAACACTTGAATAACAATTACAGATTGTTTGTGGCAAGTGTTCCAACTTTAATCGAAGATGTATTCATACTCTTTGGAGATTTCTTCAAGGAGGTCGGGTAGATCGTCGAAATCGAAGTAAGGAGAACATCCTTTTTGTTCAACTTGACGCTGTCTGACAGCGACTAAGCCTTGCTGAGGCATGATGATCAGATGCTGACCTCCACGGCCGTGTGCGCTAGCCATTTTTAGCTTACCTGTTTTGAATCTTGCTAAAGGGATTCCTTTGACATAGGTTTCATTGATCAGTTGGGCCATTAGTTTACCTTCATCAAAGAAATTCTTCAGGTCGCTGCCTCGCAGCTTAACAATATGGTTTCCGTAAACTTGTCCGGAGAAGTGCACCACGCGACCTTGTAGAGCCTTCAACTTTTCAACAAGAGGCTCGCTGATGCCGTGTTGGGCGTATTCTTGAAGGAGCGAATCATCCCACCAGACGGCAATATCATAAAATTCCAGCCACCATTGCATTCCAAAGAAAGGATTAAAATCTTGGCTTGGGAATAAGAGCTCATCCAGCCTGCGTTTGCTGATGATCTGTTTGCAATTCAATTGACCTTCATTGACAATTAGCATGCCGATTTTAGCTAGGTCCCAGGCAGACATTTGGAATTGTGGCAGCGAGTCGATAGTTCCACCTGTTCTCCAGAAGACATTTTCGATGTTTAGAGGATCAAAAAGTTTGCCGTAGAGGTAGTCTCCTAGCTCTTTTCCGGATGCAATTTTGACAATATCGATCAGCAGTTGCATTGCATTTGGATTTTTAAAAAAGCGAGTGCCCGGTTGAAAAAGCTGTGGAGAGCTTAAAATAGCGATCGCGTGGTTTTCTTCAATGAGACAGTTGCAAAGTGGATCTAGTCCTGAAGTATTTGAGAGTAGATGCCGGAGGGTGATAGATTTATATGGCTCGTAATTCCAGCGTGGATAAAAGTGATGGACAGGAGTCTCCAGGCACGAAATGCGTCCTTCATCCAGTAGAAAGGCGATCGCCATAGCCACTAGCGGCTTCGTCATCTCCATCGAATCGATGCCGATGCATTCATCCGACTGATGAACGATAAGTGCTTTGTTTTGATGAAGAATAACAAGAGCATCAGACTGCAATGCTTCAGAACGGACCTTGATTTTTTCGATAGTGTTTGAGAGAGAGGCGTTTAGGTTAAAGCCTGCACATAAAAAGAAAATAGAAAATAATAATTTCATAATCAAATCCATTTAGATATCAATTTTCTCTCGGGTTTTCCAAAAGTCTTGGCCGTAATCGTAGGTTAATTGCTCGCCGGCTTTGATTGCCACTTTAGCGATAAAGACGATATGCAGCAAGCGGCGTTCGCATAAACATAAAGGTTGTAGGTTTGGCCTATCGCTATGATTGATGAATCTCATTTGATTGCCCATCCTAAGAGCGTCGATAACATAATAATTCCATGACCAAAACCGGGTAGGGTAATGGAAGCAATAGATGTTATGCGTAGGGTGTTTCCGTGATAAATGGCGCACTGCACCGGTGAATTCTCCAATGTATGTTCCTGCAGCCATATCGGTTTCTGCGAAAACCCCATATTCTAACTGCTCATCGATCCAGCGGATAGAGATATTTGCGCAATGCCCAGATTTCAGCTGGGATGAGAATTCTTTAGCTTGTTCGCGATTTTCTTCACCTAAAAAACTTTTTGCCAACACCCATGGACAGTTAGCGAGAACTCTTTTAAATTCCTCGTAATCAAAAAATGCTAAGTGGGGAAGGTACGCGACCTTAAAATATTGTTGAAATAGCTTTTCAGAAAGTTTCTGTAACTTATCCGTTCCTTTTAGCAGGGCCATTATTGAAT
>JACCVN010000436.1 GCA_013698165.1 Parachlamydiaceae bacterium
TTTTAATGCGGGACAACATAAAAGCTTGCCTCCCTTATCATTAAATTATGGAGGCAGAAAATCATTTACGATCAGATCAAAATCATATAAAAGTGACTCTCAACCCATTTTTTGTGCCTCTTTAAACCAAGTTCTGGAAGTGGACCTGAAATCAATGTCCATCAAGGTCGAGCCGCGTGTTACCATGGAAATGTTGTTCCAGGCCACACTGCCATATGGACTTTCTGTCCCTGTAATACCTGAAGTAAAAAGCATGACTGTCGGTGGTGCCTTAATGGGCATCGCCGGAGAAAGCTCATCGCATCGATGGGGATGTTTTCATGAAATCTGCACTGGTTGTGAAATTCTTTTAGGAAATGGAGATCTCCTCCATGCCTCTCCACAGGAAAATCCTGAAATTTTCTATGGATTAGCAGGCTCATATGGATCTCTTGGGGTTCTCGTTTCCGTAGAACTAAAATTAATTCCCGTAAAACCCTTTGTACACTTAACATATTATAGCTATTCAAATCCCGATGCTGTCATTGATGCCTTGCAAGCGTTTTATCAGTCCAGGAACCCCCCGCAATTTCTTGAAGGCTTTATCTTTGCAAAAGATCTTGCTGTTATCGCTATAGGAAATGACTGTACCTCTGAACAAATTTCTGAAAAATTGCCTCTACTTTCTTTGAAGAGGGTCTCTTCCAAGTGGTACTATCAACATGTTTATGACAACTTAAAAATTTCACAAACATGTGAAGAAGTGATGCCCTATTCTGAATATATTTTTAGACATGACCAAGGTGCATTTTGGATAGGGGCATACTTTCTGAATCCTGCACTCATGAGTGCATTCATTAGTCAAGGCATGCTCAAACTATATTCACCAAAAATAAACTACTTCAATGAACATCAAATTGAGCGTTATCACAATGCCATGCATCCATCTACATTCGGGCGCACTGTCATGCATCCATGGATGAACTGTCAAAAATTGCAATCGATGCTGCATCGTGCGGAAAAATGGATCCAAAATCGATTTATTATCCAGGATTTCTGCATTCCAGAAAATAACGCCAAAAAATTCCTGCAAAATGCGATGGAAGATACTGGGCTTTTTCCAATATGGCTATGCCCAATAAAATCAACAACTACACCCCAAATTTTTGCGCCTCATCAAGTTAAGGATCAATCAAGCACCCCATATTTTATCAACATTGGCCTCTACGGCCTTTCCGCCTATTCTAAGCCAATCGACGAAATGACCAAAAAGCTAGAATGCTTAACAAAAGAACTATGCGGCAGAAAGGTCCTGTATGCACGCTCTTACTACACTCCTGAAGAATTTTGGGAAATTTACTCTGAAAAAGACTACGAAATGCTAAGAAAATTGACCAACGCCAACGGGATATGGCACCAGATTACCGACAAAGTGCTAACTACCTAGCATCTGAGCGATAAATGACTCGAATTGGTTTTGAAAAATTGCCATTCGACCATTACTTGACATGGGATAATTGTTTGGAGCTATAGAATTAGTTTCCAACACACGTGGACATTTGAGGCTTTCAGCCAAAGTATAAAGAAATCCTTGATTGCCAATGAACAGCTTGCATGATTTGATCATTGAAGCAATTTCAACAAAGTCCCAAGTATGATAATAACGACATTTTATACTTGTTTCACGAACGAAGCGTTCATATTCTTCCGGAATCCCAAGAAATGTTAGGCGCTCCTGATACTTCGCTAAAAACTTGTAATTGATATACGCGCTATTTAGCCGACTTGTTCGAGACACGATGATGTCAATGTTTGCAGAATTAGGGGCCTCTAGCCAGGGTTCATAAGCATTCAAAAATAGATCTGTGCATAGCTGAAAATAGCCGGGAATCACGCCGGTACGATAATCGATGGGCAGCGCTCGGAAGCTATCTAAATTCCATGTTGCATTGACCTTTTCTTCACTTACAGTCACGCTTGACACATAAGGCTGCTTTAAAAGCAGCAACCTCAATGCCTGTGCCATCTTATCATTCATCAATATCGATTTCAAAGGATGGTCCACAGCATATTGCACAGGCACATTAGTTCGTAAATGTATCTTTACCGAGCGGCCAAATCGTTGCCAAAAGGCATTAAGGAATAAACAAGAGAAAATCACGTCCCCAATATTCCCTGAATGCATCGCTAATGGTTGCTCTACTTCGACATTAAACAAAAATGGTGTTGTCAAAATTGTCTTTTTTGGAAATACTTTGCGCACCCATGTGCCTATTTTAGAAATAACGTCGCTCATTTTATCAAACAGTAAAAATTAATAAATAGTTTTGGGA
>JACCVN010000439.1 GCA_013698165.1 Parachlamydiaceae bacterium
CATGTTACATTCAACAATACAAGCATTCCGTTTGCAGCAATCTCGCGAATATCCTCTTTATCTCGTTCTCCGATTTTTTTTACCCAAAGGGCAAAATGATCAGCTGTTTCAATGCGCTTTGAAATCAGTTCTTTCCGACGCCGATCAGAAAACCCCCAAAGTATAAGATTGTGTTGCCTCAAAAAATCTTCAAAATCAAGTTTTAATTCTTCAAGACTGGCGCGAGCAACACCAGTTAATTTTAGTTCAGTTTTTTTAGATGTCCCTGCAGCCTGGCTTCCTTCAGCAATATTCTGTACACCTGAACGTGCCGCTTGCACCATTTGATCGGTAGTGCGACTAAATTTACTCACAAATTGTTTGCAAAAACGCACTGTGATATCGAATATCAGACGCGCAAGTATAAATGTTTTTAGTTGTCGGTATCCTCCATGCGGTAGAATTAAATTGCTCATTGATCACCAATAACTTGAAATTGGCGAACATCTCAAGTGATAATTTATTTTTCAACGGGAATGTTTTATGGGTGGACGGACATGGACGGACATGTTCGTCCATGTTCGTCCATGTTCGTCCATACCCGTCCATACCCCTCCATACCAGCCCCACTCAAATTGAAAAGTCTTCCCCCCTCCAAATTCCATGTCTGGGGCATTGCATGCCGCTGTCCATTTCTGAGGGTGAAATATCTAAATGGGCTTCTATTTTCTCTAGTCGCTTTAAAGCTGCTACTAGTGTTAGACCAATTGCATCAGGCATTTGCTCATCATCATTTAATTTACTCTCCTTTTTACTTCTAACTATAATTTGCCCTGGGACCCCTACAACAATCGAATTTGGGGGAGTAGATTTTAATACAACAGCATTAGCACCAATGCGGCAATGGCTTCCAATAGTAATGGGGCCCAAAATTATAGCGCCGGCACCAATAACTGTATGATCTCCAACTGTCGGATGCCTCTTCCCCTTTTCGTGACTTGTCCCTCCTAGCGTGACTCCTTGATAGACAATGACATCATCGCCGACTTCAGCAGTTTCCCCTATCACAACACCCATGCCATGATCGATAAAAAATCTGTTGCCAATTTTAGCCGCAGGATGAATTTCAATCCCCGTAAATAAACGAAACATAAATGAAATCATTCGAGCTATCATTTTAAGCCTAATATTCCAAAATTTATGCGCCACTCTGTAGCCCCATAATGCATGCAAACCGGGATAAGTTAAAATAATTTCAAATGTATTTCTGGCTGCGGGATCATGTTCACGGATAAATTGTAGATGATCTTTCAAACCTTTGAACATGCCTTCAATCCTGTAAATCTTTGTATAATGAGGTGCTAAGGTATCTTTCCCCAAATGAAGGAATGATGACGACAATCATTTTACCTTTATTTTCTGGCCTTTTACCCACTTCCAACGCTGCACAAATAACTGCACCGGAAGAAATCCCTACCAGAAGGCCATCAGTGACTGCAACTTGTCTTGCATAATGAAAGGCATCCTCATTTTTTATGCGGATGATTTCATCGTAAATTTTAACATTCAGTATTTTCGGAATAAAACCTGCACCTATTCCCATGATTGGATGAGGTCCACGCTGACCTCCAGAAAGTACTGGAGAGGCATCCGGTTCCACAGCAATGACTTTTAAGGAAGGCTTTCGAGCTTTAAGGACTTCTCCAACACCAGTAATTGTACCGCCGGTACCGACTCCTGATATCAAAATATCGATTTTACCATCGGTATCCCTCCAGACTTCTTCAGCGGTGGTTTTACGATGTATTTCAGGATTCGCGGGATTATCGAATTGTTCTGGCATAAAATACTTTGAAGGGTCGCTAGCCGCTATTTCTTCAGCTTTTTTGATGGCTCCCGGCATCCCTTCACTGCCAGGTGTAAGCACAAGTTCTGCGCCAAATGCTTTTAAGAGCACTCTGCGTTCTTTGCTCATGGTATCTGGCATAGTTAGTAAACACTTATAACCTTTCACTGCTGCAACAAATGCAAGTGCTATACCGGTATTTCCACTTGTAGGCTCTATGATGATTGTATTGGGATGGATCTTGCCTTCTTTTTCTGCAGCCTCAATCATCGCCAAACCAATTCGGTCTTTAACGCTGTGGCAAGGATTAAAGTACTCTAACTTTAATAGAATTTCTGCTGGAATATTCTTAGCAAGGCGATTGAGTCTTACCAAAGGTGTATTTCCAATTAGCTCGGTAATATCTTTCGCAATCCTCATAGCGATCTCCTTGTAGTTAATCCATACCTAAAATATTTTTTTAGAGTGGGTATCTATATTTGGATCTTGAGGCTTG
>JACCVN010000451.1 GCA_013698165.1 Parachlamydiaceae bacterium
ATTTTGATGCTTATACTCACCTCGTGATTACAAGTAAAACGGCAATCTCATTGCTCTTTGAGTTTGCAGAGAATTATGGCATCGCAAAAAAGACTATTCTGGATAAAAAAGTGATCGTTGTTGGCAAAGCTACTGCCGCAGCTGCAGCTGAGTATGGCTTGTCAGCGACATTTCCTGTTGCAGATGAAACTGCGGAAGGCATGGTAACAATCTTGAAGGGGCAAAACCTTCAAGCTGCGTATCTCTTTTGGCCGCACTCGGTACTATCAAGATCGATTTTACCCGAATTTTTTCAAAATGAGGGGCTGAGATATTGCGATGCGGTGTTATATGATACGATTCCTAATTGCAAAATACATTATCCTCAGCTGGATCTCAACGTCATCGACGAAATTGTATTCACAAGCCCTTCGACAGTCGATGCTTTTTGCCAAATCCTAGGACCTATCCCCTGGCATAAACAAATTACATCTATAGGCCCTATAACCGCTGCCTACCTGGAAAATCATAAACTGCAAACGCCGTTGAGATAGTTGCAAAAGTCCGTTAGTCGAGTTTGCTTGTCACGTCCAAACTATAAATACATGCACATCGCTTGGCGATTCCTGAAAAACGGTAGCTTTGGCGGGCGATTGTTTTTTCTAGGGCGCCCGGTTGGTCCCAAAGTTCCAGTTTTTTGCGGGCGCGGGTGACGGCTGTGTAGAGAACTTCTCTACCAAAAACTTCAGAGCCTTCGGGTAACAATAAAAGAACATGGTCAAATTCACTGCCCTGACTTTTGTGCACTGAAAGGCAATATGCGTACTCAAATGCCGGCAATAACAGAGCCGGAATAGTTCTGACCTCTTCTCCTTCTCCTCTGGAGGGAAAAATTGCATAGTCTCCTTGAGCAAAGTCTCCATCATAAATAGATTCTGATACTGAAGATTTGCGCACCAACACTCCGGCTTCACCATTGAATAGCTCAAGGCGAGGATCAGTTCTGACTAAAATAATGGGAGCAATAAAAGGTGTTCCAGCGGCTTGGTCCTTTCTCAACTCTCTAAGGATTTTTGCATTGATTGATTCAACGCCGTAAGGACCTTTGCGAAAGGGAGAAAGAATGCGAAAACGGTCATAATATCGCAATAGTACTTCCGACGACTCTTTTGAGATCGTATTCGTTCGAAAAAATGGCAGTGCATGAGCGCATATTTCTTTGACGTCTGCTTGTTCAAATCGCAGGCGGTGCACACCGCTATCTATCGATGAATCTTCAAGAATTTTTAGGCAGCTTGGGGTGTCACCGGCTTTTATCGCGGTGGCAAAGTCTACGATACCTTTGAGTTCTGCTCTAAGGCACGTTTTTAATTCAACCGATGCTGAGCTTTTGATAAGCTGGGCTGAATTAATTAAATCGGCAAAAAGGCTTCCCGATTCTACGGCAGGAAGTTGAAGAGGGTCACCCAAAAGGATAAGGCGTGCCCCCGGTTTTATGGCGGCAAACAGGTAGGACATGAGCCTCACATCAATCATAGACGATTCGTCCACAATTACTAAGTCGGCAGGTAGAGGCATTAAGGGTTCTATGGGTGCCTCGGAGCCGCGAAGACCTAGCAACGAGTGCAAGGTTTTAGCTTGTGGTTGTGATGCGCCAGAAAATCCTTTCATTGCTTTAAGCAGGCTTTTTTGAAGGTTTGCAGCTGCTTTTCCAGTGGGAGCTGCCAGCGCAATTGTAAATGTTTGCTTTTGTTCAACTTGTAAAGCCTCACACAGTATATCCACAAGAAGTCCAGCGGTATAAGTTTTTCCTGTTCCAGGCCCTCCTGAGATCATGGTTAAGCTGTCGTAGCTGCTATTAGTAATCGCATCGGCTTGTTCCTTGAGAAGCTTATTTTGCTTTTGAAGTGCAGAAACTCTCGTGTCAATAATGGTGCGATCAAATTCAATTGCGGGAGGCGTTTTGAAAAGACGTTGATAGTGATAAAAAAATAATGTTTCAAAATACCAGTTCCGATGAAAGTAATATCGGCTTCCCATTATGCAAAGAAATGTCTTTAGAGCTTTGGGATCTTCTTCTGAAATGGGAAGCTCTGTAATAATTTCAGCAGGGATCTTTCCACGTCCGAAAAGTACGAGTTCCTCGATCTCTTTTGAAGTCTCGAAGCGATATGTTTGTTCGTTGATCAACTCATGGTCACCTTCATCCTTATTACCTTCCCATAGGCTCAAGAGTGAAGGTGTTATTCCATTCATTTCTATCTCGATACAAAGGTGCCCTTGGCGAGAAGCAGCAGAAAGATGGCAGATAAGTGCTGCAGCGGCTTCGTTCTCTTCTGTAGGCGTTTGAAGCATTTCTTCCGCAATGGCGATATCAATGTAAGTCAAATAGTTTTTTGCTAAAAGCTTGCTAAGCTTTGGCCATGCTGAGCAATAGGAGGGATTGATCTTTTCGCCCGGCTGTTTAAATAATTTCATCGCTTGTCCGTTCATACTAACACGATTCCATTTTTAGAATTTGAGCTTAAGCCACGTAAGAAAAGGTAGTATACGCCACCGAACACTTCTTCAAAAGGACGTGGATCACAAAGGTGAAGATATCGCTTAAGCGCTCTTTTATAAAGTTCAGCCTGAAGATAATAGTGATGTTCATGCATCGCTCTGGCGAGATTTTCAGAAATATAGTCATCAGTTTGTTGACCTAGCCAGTTGCTTTTCCAATCAACAATGAAGTACTTGCCTTTATGTTGAAAGATCAGATCGATGATCCCCTTTACATAACTGGTATGTGCAACATTCTTTTGTTCTTCTAGATCTGTTGTATAGACAAATTCATGTTCTTTATAGCAAAGGTCCGCCTGCACCTCGGACATCGAAAATGAATCTTCACCTAAAGGTAATTTTGCTGTCAAAGTATTGTAGATAATATCACAAATGATTGGTTGCCATTTTGCAAAAGGTGTGTTTAATGTGTATTTGCTGACATGCGTTTGAAGGGCAAGGCTTTGCAACCCTTGATCGACAATATTAAAGGGTACTGTTTCTAAAATGGCATGTAGAAGGGTTCCGGTGTTTTTTCCCGCGGGCAATGTATGCAGCGTCTTCTCGCCAAAGTCGAAATTGCCAGGCGCAGAAATTACCGACTGGCCTTTCAAACTGCTTCCAGACAAAGATGTAAATGAATGCATGTATTCCGGGAGGCCAGGAATCTTCACCGTTAAAGGAGGGATTAAGTCGGTCAAACGATGATTGTCCAGAGGCGAAATATCAAAGCTTGCTTCTCTTAGTTTTGTGTGTCCCACAGAATTATTG
>JACCVN010000556.1 GCA_013698165.1 Parachlamydiaceae bacterium
CATTTAGTGATGCAGCGAATGAAGCAGGGATTTCTCGACGGTTTGGAGGTATCCATTTCAAGGATGGCGATCACCAAGGAAGAAAGTTGGGTAAGAAAGTCGGCAAGGCAGCCTTTCGGCTGGCACAATATTATATCCATGGAGGCGATGGCCATTAGTTGAATACTGCAATCAGATAAGGATGTCGGCTGTAACTTATTGTTTATTTGAAACCTTTGAGTGCCCTCTAAGACTGTCTCGGTCTGCGATGAGCAATTCCCTCTACAAAAGGGAATTGCTCTTTAATAAGCGAAAAACATACCCAACTGGAGCCCACATCGCTAAAAGGCAACCCCTCCGCAAGTGACAACGTATATCGATCACGCATTTTTGAGCAGTTGCGCCATGTGTTTAGCGCCATAGGTGAGGATGAAGTCTGCGCCTGCGCGCTTAATGGAGAGAAGGCTTTCGGATAGAACAGCATCCCTATTGATCCAACCATTGGCTGCTGCGGCCATCAGCATTGCGTATTCACCGCTGACATGATAAGCACCAATGGGTAAAAGCGTTTGCTGCTTTACTTTAGCGATAATATCGAGGTAGGGTAATGCAGGCTTGATAAGCAGCATGTCAGCGCCTTCGACTTCATCAAGATAGCACTCAAGTAACGCCTCACGACTATTACAGGGGCTCATTTGATAGGTTTTCTTATCTCCGAATTGTGGTGCGGAGTCTAGGGCATCACGAAAAGGACCATAAAAAGCAGAGGCATATTTCGCGGCATAAGAAAGGATGCTGACGTTGTGATATCCCCATCGGTCCAAAGTGTTGCGGATATAGGCTACGCGGCCATCCATCATATCGCTGGGAGAGACGACATCGGCGCCGGCTTCTGCAGCTAAGAGGGACATTTTGCCTAATATTTCAATTGTTGGATCGTTATCAATTTCAGAGTTATCATTTAAAACTCCGTCGTGTCCATGGTCTGTATAAGGATCTAGAGCAATGTCAGCCATTAGGCACATCTCAGGGATTTCCTTTTTCAGTGCATATAAAGCCTTTTGGAGTAAATTCCCTGAGCGGACCGCTTCACTTCCACGCGGATCCTTTCGATTTACAGGGACATAAGCGAAGAGATTTACCGCTCGGATTCCCAGCTGATAAAGTTCAATGACTTCTTTGATGAGCAGGTCGATGGAGAAGCGGTAGACTTCAGGCATGCTAGCGATAGGTTGCAATTGATTTTGCCCTTCAACAACAAACATGGGGGCGATCAGTTGACTTGAAAGCAGGTGGAATTCTTGAAGCAAAGACCGAATGGCAGGGCTTTTACGGTTCCTTCTAAGTCTTTGGGGGATATCGAAGCTAAAGGGGGGGTGAAAAGTGTTTTCGGCTTTATTTGTATGGGGATTGCTGATAATTTGCATTTAGTATCTCCAAAAGTGTGAAAGGGATTGACCTCTTTTTGGGGTATGTTATCATTTAATATTACATAAAGTCGAGGACGCTAATGAAATATGCATTAAATATTGGGGACAAGGCCCCTGAGTTTAAGGGAGAAGATCAGAATGGAAAAGCAATTTCCCTTGAAAATATGAAAGGAAAGATGTTTGTTATTTATTTTTATCCAATGGATGATACTCCAGGTTGTGCTTTAGAAGCTTGCTCTTTTAGGGATAATCTTGCAGGCCTTCAAAATCTTGGTATCGATGTCGTTGGAGTGAGTCCGGATAATTCGCAATCACATGAGAAGTTCAGCCTGAAACATAAACTCAATTTTTCATTAATTCCTGATGAAAGTTTGGAAATTTGCCGAAAATACGATATCTATCGTACAAAAGATGAAGGTGGCAAAACTGTCCAGAAATTGGAAAGAACAACCTTTATTGTAGGTCCTCAAGGGCAAATTTTGTGGGCTGAAAGGCCGGTGAATGTTGAAGGGCATTTAGAAAGAGTTTTAGATGCCTTGAAAACGGAGAGTTCTAAGTCAAAATGATTACCGTAACAATACTTACAAAGAACAGTTCCAAATATCTTCGACAAGTCCTTAATGCCCTTATTCATTTTGATGAAGTATTAATTTTTGATAATGGGTCCAGCGATAGCACTTTAGATATTGCTGAAGGATATCCTAACGTTAGAATTGTCAAAGGGGATTTTGAAGGTTTTGGACCTACACATAATCGAGCGTCTAGCCTTGCCAAGAATAATTGGATCCTTTCGATTGATAGCGATGAAGTGGTCACTCCAGAAATGTCTAAAGAGGTGCTATCCGTAAAATTAGAAGATGATTGCGTATACTCATTTACCAGGCACAATTTTTTTAATGACCGCTGGATACGTTGGTGCGGCTGGTATCCTGATCGGCAGATCAGGTTATATAACCGCACAATCACACGATTTACTGACGCCCAAGTGCACGAAGCAATTATAGTTAATGACTTAAGGCATATTTCTTTTGAGAGTCCAATTATTCATTATTCTTATGAGACAATTTCAGATTTTCTGTTAAAAATGCAGTCTTATTCGACATTATTTGCTGTCCAGAATTGTGGAAAGAAAAAGTCATCTCCATTTAAAGCATTTTCACATGGAGTATTTGCTTTTTTTAAAAGCTATATTCTTAAACGAGGAATTCTTGGAGGGTATGAAGGCTTTGTAATTTCTTCTTACAATGCTCATACAGCTTTCTACAAGTATTTGAAGCTTTATGAAGCTAATACCCGACATTAATGGAGTTATATGCGTGAACCGGCTATTGTTGGTAGAGGTCTTAAAAAAACTTATGGCAAAAATGAAAATGAGGTTTTCGCCTTAAAGAAAACTGATTTGGAGGTCTATAAGCATGAGCTAACATTGCTTGTTGGCCCCTCCGGTTCTGGTAAAACCACTTTGATTTCGATCATCGCTACAATTTTGACTCCCGATGAAGGAGAATTGATTCTACTCGGTCAGAATATCAACAACATGACTGAAAACGAAAAGTCAGACTTTCGATGCAAAAATATTGGAATTGTTTTTCAGTCGTTATATTTAATCCCCACATTAACCGTCCTTGAAAACGTCACTCTCCCGCTAATTGTTGCGGGATATTCCGAGCACGAAGCAAACATTCGCGCGAAAGAACTATTGAATTATGTGCATTTAGAGCATCGGTCTGGTTTTTCTCCATCAACATTATCTAAAGGGCAACAGCAGCGCATTGCGATCATAAGAGCGATGATCAATAATTCATCGATTATTATATGCGATGAACCGACTAGTGCGTTGGACCATGTGTCAGGTTTTGAAATTATGGACTTTTTACAAAATTTGGCACGACAATCGGAAAAGGTTGTTTTAGTCGTCACTCATGACTCAAGAATTTTTTCTTACGCCGATCGTGTAATTACTATGGCGGACGGAGAAATTATTCAGGAAAGTAGAGAAGTTGAGAGTTTGAAAAACTAAAAAAGATCTGTATTTTTGGCATTTGACTTAAATTCTATGACACTTAAGACTAGCACTCAGACAGATCTAAACCTACCTCGCCATTTATATGAAGAGCTCTTTCGGGCTTTCTTTGTGTTCAAATTCATTTATCATAACGATTTTGTTGAAGTCTTAAAGAAGAGATGTTCGCACTTATCGGAGTGGATAAAGAAATATATAGTGGTTAAATAAACTTAATAACGGTTTTTATGCAACACACGCAACCCAACACCGGAAATTACACTACCTCGAATCCTGAGATACATATCTCTCCAACATGGGTTGAACCCAGTAAAAAAGGTAAATATTGTAAGAGTGACGGAATTATATTGCTCAATACTAAGATTATCCAAGAAGAAACAGTTCAAAGAACGCATAAGAATGTTTCACAGAGAGTTTACACTGAAGCTGCGCCGATTTTAAAGAAAAAACATATAAATTCAGTTCCTGAAAATGTACAAATTTCAGCTTCTCAAGAGATATCGAAAAAAGGTCAACAGGATTTTTTTAACGATGTCGTCATTAAAAATTTTTCCAACGAAAATTCTATAAGAAGCCGGAGTCCAACCAAGAAAAGGGAACTGCCTCAGATTGCTGAAGAGGTGTCAAATAAAAGTCTGCAGGATATCTTTAACGATTTAATCATTGAAAGGACATCTAAAGAGTATAGTTCTATAAGAAGCAGAAGCCCAACGAAGAAAAAGGATTTACCTAAGTTAGATTTGCTATATATTCAGGATCCGACATCAAAAAATAACACGTGTTGTTTATCACCTAGACTTGATGTGAAGAGGCAGTCTTACCTTGATTCTATCTTTAGAGAGACTCATAACCTCAAGGGCATTGGTCATTTATTTAAGATCGAAGATGAGACAAAGAGCAATAAATTCGATAAAAAATTGAATCAACATCTTCAAGTTGCTTGGGCTTCAGCATTGAAAAATAATATTTTGGGTGAAAATTTTAAGACATTGCCCGATATTATCGAGATAAGTAATAGAACTTTTCTCGCACGAGAAATCGACGCACTTTATAACTTAGAGAAGTTTGAATTAAAAGATTTGCTTAAAAATCAATCTCCGAGGCTTCAACGCCTATTAAATTACTATCAATGTGGCGGCGTACCATTTAAAGCAATATTTCCCCGCTACAGACTCCTGCGATCCATTCTTGATGAATACCTTAATGCTTGTAATGAGAAAACTGCTTATAGTGAAAAACTTTACAAGCATTATGACAGCGTTTTAGCAAAGGAGATTTTTTCTGAAAAAAATGAGGATATCCCTTTAGAGAAAGCTAGTAGCTATGATGTTAAAGATGATTTTATTAAAATTGGTGAAAATTTAAATTCGGTGAATGAAATTTTACCAAAGGTAACACCCATAATCAGCGGAAAGTTAATTGATAATTTTATAAAAAATTATAATGAAGTGATTCACTTGACTACCGAGAAAAAAGAGAGCAGGGGAGACTTATTTAAGCGATGGGCTTTTGCCCCTCTAGGTGAAAAAGAAGAGGAACGAGAAGGAACAATAAATAAATTACGAGAATGGGTTGCAATTTCAGAAATCGATAAGAATAGATTAATTAAAAAATTAAATGATCAAACATGGGAAATTTCTCGGAGCAGTTACTTGATCTCTCAAATTTCAACAATTTTTCATAGTTGGTTTCAGAATAAAGATCAATGTGTGAAATCTTTATCCAAAATTACCTATTCGCAGATTTTTGAAAAATGGAAGGGAATGACTGTTGCTTTTGATATTGTCAAAGTCAACAAAAAAACCTTTTGGGATTATAGGATGGGAAAATTGGGGGTATCACCAAGACATTCGCAAATCATACATAGAAAATCACAGAGATCGCAGGTCGAGTCAAAGGGCTCTGACTCAAGTCTAATAGATTCCTCATTAAAGATTTCTGAAATCAAAAAAACTGAATTGACTTGCAAAGAAATTTTTGAAGGCCTCTTTACTGCCATGTCAGGTAAGGATAAAATTGATGAAGAAGTTGAGTTCCAGACAGTAGAATTTGTTGCAGCTTCAAAAGATATTTCATTCCAAACGCTTGGTATAGAACTCAGAATCCCTTGGATGCCTTTGATGCGTTTAACGACTGATATTGCCTGGGATGAAGCGGATTTATACATGAGGAAGTTGTTTCCGGAAATTTTTATGGATCCTTATTCAACAAAATACAATGGGCATGCAGAGTGCCATATAAATATTAAACGGGGTGAAGTTACTCAGGTCAAAGGGCTGACTATATTTCTAAAAACTGATAAATCTGAAAGCGTGCAGAAAAAACAGGTAAATCTATCCATGG
>JACCVN010000490.1 GCA_013698165.1 Parachlamydiaceae bacterium
CTTTAATAAAGTACAGAGGCTACTTAAAGCATCATCATGAGCTAAATTGTTATTAACCAGAGTTCCATATATTTTAATAGCACGACTTCGTATATATAAATCAGAATCTAAAATCCCGTTTTTAGCAACGAATACTGCATCATTCAAGGCTTCCCCGATTTCCACCAGCTTGACCCATATATCTATACCAGCACGTTTCATCCTGTAATCAATATCCAGTATTGCTGTCTTAGTAGCTTCTACCGCCTCTTCACGTGCGAATTTATTTTCAAGAAGGCTGAAAAATATATTTATTGCAGCAAGCCTCGTGTCGATGTCACTGTTTGCAATTCATTTTTTTGCAGCCTCTAATGAATCTACAAGCCTTTTCCACTTTCTGCGATATTTTTATACAGTTCTAAAACAAGTTTTATACTAGGACTAAAGAATACCTCTCCCGAAGATTCCTCTTCCAGTTTGATTTCATCGCCAAATAGTTTTGATAAAAGTTTTGGCATTTCTACAACTTGCCAACACTTGGGAATCTTTACTTTACAAAGTTCATTCCCCCCCTCCCAAATTTCTTCAAGTATTGTCATAGTGATATCTCGAGTAAATTCTGGGAGAGCTTCCATTTTTAAAAGAGAAATAATTGCTTTTTCCTTTAAATTCCTATCACCAAATTTGGATAAAATCTGCCGTCTTAGAATATCATAATTTTCATCCAAAGAATAATCCGAAATAGCTTTGTATAATTGCAGAGAATGGTTAATAGCGGTTTCATTTTCAAGTTTGAAGGAATAAACCAGTTCGCTAGGTGTAACTTTGGAGGGTGTATGAGCAAGATTTAACCAATCACCATAAAAGTCTGCAAGCTCTCCGGATTGCCTCCAACGTGCTATTGCCTGCCCTAGGAATTGCGCTTTCATCGTTACGACTGCCGATTCCTTTTCCAGGGTATAACATAGGGTGAATCGACTGCTATGATTTCTTAAGGGTACATTATAATGGAATGCGATTCGGTTTTCCTCTATTTCAACACCAATGCGCTGGGGCACTCCTACGCCATTTCCTTCAATACTTGGCACACCTAAAATGGCTGTTTTAAGTTGAAGTGGCAATTCGCATTTACTAATGCTCTCATTGCTTAAAAGCTGGTTTGAGAACATGGCTGTCGTAGCCAATAAGTTCTGATGAATTAGGGTAAAAACATCTTCCATAGTCTCGGGATAATGCCTTTCAAAAGCAGTACTCGAACCTAGCATTGCTGCTGACACACTAAAATCTCTTGAAGGATTAAGATGATTTCTATACGCATCATCAACCCTCATTCCTTCTAAACGATTAGAAATAGCCCCTAGATAAAACTCTAGAGTCCACGGTTCAATCATGGGAAATACATTCGGCCTTAAAGTTTTTTGTGACCAGGATTTTAATAGTGAAAAATATGAGAGAAGCATCTCCTTAAAAAGTGTTATCTTTTCTTTGTCATCACTAAAATTCAGACTCGATTTCATGTTCTTGATCGCTGTATCATTCAATTCGACAAGTTTGTTCATTATCTCGATCACTACCACCCTGATAAGCGGAGAGGTTTTTTCCCACCGTTCGGCAACTAAGATGTTCTGCAAGCAAATCTCTTCTTGTTCATTAGGCAAAAACTTCTCCATTTCTTTCTTTAGATTTTCAAATGCTTTTTTAAACTTTTCTGGTTCCCTAAATGCATCGATCTGTTGATGCATCACTTGCAAGGCATCTTTTTTCTCCAATAACTCTTTCACAAGTGGCTTTTCAGACTCTGGAAGTAGGCTCAAAAAGTAGTTAACCCTATCTAATGCCGGAAGATACCTCGACTCCCCAAATGTAAAGGTCATGAACCAAGGCATCACTCCTAATTCCTTGAGAGTGCCAAGCATTTTTTTAAACTCGGTAATGGTCTGTGGATCCTCATTTTTCTCTGCGATCGCTTCTAATTCTAAAAGGAACTTCCTAAATTCACCAAAAATTTTAGGGATTGGAGTCTCCACTCCAAGCAGAAGCTCATTAATAAAGTTCGCTGGGTGATCAAGTTCTCTTTGGTACGAAAGCTGTTCTTCTGCAGCAGCGAAATGGGCTCCCATATTTACAATCGAATATTGCCCTACGCCACCTTTTCGCTTGCCATTCTCAAAAAAGAGACAATCCAACATTTTAGCAAAATATAGCGGAAGCAACCTTTTTTCTTCTTGTTTCTGTAAAAGGGCTGTGAGCTGTTCAAATATATTTTTGATTTTCTCAGTCAGAGCACCAGAGGCTTTCAATACAGGATAAATGAAGCGTTCTGAATGCGGAACCTCTTTCATAGTAATGGCAAGGTTGTCACGTCTTTCAGAAAACTTTCTTAGCCATCCATGAGCCTGAACTTTCATTAAACAATCAAGTGCAGCTTTATAAGTCGTTTCGGTTCTAAATTGAAATAAAAGGTCTTTAATACTCTGGGCGACTTTTATCTCAGCACGAGGTTTTATAGGAAGGGCAGTTGTAAATGGGAATGAGTGTACTATCTTTGCCGGATGCTCTACGTACCCTTTGCTAGTATTATCATCAATGGATGCTTCAGAAACATTCCAGAGATTTATTGTTCTTGATTGCACGCACACAGCCAAATGATGTGTAGCAT
>JACCVN010000523.1 GCA_013698165.1 Parachlamydiaceae bacterium
GACCAATGCTTATCGTTAACTAAACTATTGAGAGCTTTTGGATTTGAGTACCCATTTGCAACTTGCTCAATCAGATCCGGAATCGATTTCAAAGATTTCATTGCTGTCCACTTCCTAAAATTCAGAATTTTATCACTATAGTCGTGTCTGACTCGCCTTCCTAAAGTCGAGTCTTAGATTCCTACCCTATCCTAATGCTAAATTTATTATTATCATTTTGTTCAAAATTTTGTCATCGATCTGGAGCCTAATAAGTTTATTTTGCACCCCTAAAATGCCTAAAGTCTAGACTGTCTAAACTTTTATTGTTATGTATGATTATTTGAGATACGATTAGGATATCACAAATTTTTAGAGCGGGAGAGTACAATGAGTTGCTTGTCTAATCCCATTAAAACCCTGTTGCGTAAAGCGCCAAAAATGAGAAGGGAAGATTCAATTCTTCCTGACATGAGTGAGGTAACCACTATTATCCTTGGAGGAGGCGAAGGCAAACGTCTATTTCCATTGACACAAAGCTGTTGCAAACCCAACATAAGCTTTGGTGGACGTTACAGACTTATCGATGTTCCCATTTCAAGCGCAATTAATTCAGGCTGCCACAAAATCTTCGTCATCACTCAATTTCTATCAACAGCTCTACATCGCCATATTATTAAGACTTATTCTCATTTTGGATTCGATTCTTCCGGAATTGAAATACTTTCCCCTGAGCTTAAACCGGGGAAAAAAAGCTGGTTTGAAGGCACTGCTGATGCGGTTCGTCAGAATTTAGATTACTTTCTGGAATTTCCCACCGAATACTTTTTAATCCTTTCGGGTGATCAGCTCTACTCCATGGACTTTCGTAAAATACTACAGATTGCAAAATCCACCAACGCAGACTTAGTTTTAGCAGCACAACCCATAACAAAAAATGATTGTCAACGGATGGGGGTTTTGCAAGTTAACGAGAATCAAATGATCACAAAATTTCTGGAAAAACCTAAAGATGCTTCAGACATTGAGGGGATGGAATTTCCAAAGAATTTAAAAAATCAATTTTCAAAAGCTCATCCCCAAAAGAGTCACCTAGGCTCTTTAGGTATCTACCTATTTAAAAAAGAAGCGTTGCTGAAGTTACTTGTCAATGATCATCGCGAAGACTTTGGTATGCATTTGTTACCCTCCATTATTGCTCATGGTAATAGCGCTGCATATCTATTTGACGGGTATTGGGAAGACATTGGAACGATCGAATCCTTTTATACTGCAAATATGAAGTTGACTTATCAAAATCCCGAGTTTAATTTCTACGATGAAACTAAGCCGGTATATACTTCACATTCAAATTTAGCAGCTTCAAAAATTCTGGCGAGCCAGATCAATAATTGTATGATTTGCAATGGAAGCTTAATCGAAAAAAGTAAAATCTCACATAGTATTCTCGGCCCTCGTACGGTAATACGAAAGGGATGTGTCATCAAAGATACTTATATTATCGGCAACGACTTTTATCAACGCCCCGCATTAACAAAAGAACTCACTGAATTATTAGACATAGGGAAAAACTGTACCATTACCAAAACAATTATCGATGTGAACGTACGCATAGGTGAAAATGTCACATTAGTCAATAAAGATAACCTTCTACATTACGATGGAGAAAACATCTATATTCGCAACGGCGTTATCATTGTCCCTCGCAATACAACAATTCCCGATGGATTTACACTTTAACCAGCGCCAAATCAAATGGAAAAAAGTCAAAACGATCATTGTAATACTTGTCCCTAGCCGTGTATGCGGCGATAGCAAACGTTTGCTGTCGTAGCATACGCTCCTTTGAAAAAGTACAATGATCTTTTGATTTTTCTCCTTTCGATTTGACCTCGAAAAATGAAAACTACAAAAATTTGAACAGGCTTCACGTACACTGTTCGATTGGTAAATCAATTCAATAGACTCTTATGGCATCGCGATCTATACTGCCCTTAGCTCAATCTGAGATATTTCGGCTGCGCTAAAGCCTCGCGGTTGCTCAAATTCTTAGATTCCGCTAAGGGCAGCATATGCTTGAACAGCAGTAATATAATGTTACGGTGCGGCGATTTCTAATGGTTATAAATTTAAGGTAAGTTTCTTATGGCCGTATGGGCAATAGCAGATCTGCATCTTTCATTTGGAGTGCCTGATAAGGCGATGGATCTTTTTGGTCCGCAATGGACCGATCATCCTGAAAAGATTAAGGAGCATTGGCTATCGCTTATTTCTCCAGATGATTTGGTGTTAATTGCCGGCGATATTTCTTGGGCAATGACGCCTGAACAAGCTAAACCTGATTTAAATTGGATCGGCCAGCTTCCGGGCACTAAACTGCTCATTCGAGGAAACCATGATTACTGGTGGACATCGCTTAGCAAGGCAGAAAAAGTTCTACCTCCTTCAATGCACCTCATTCAAAATAATGCCTGCACTTGGAAAAATATCAGTGTTGCCGGCGCAAGACTATGGGATACTCCGGAATATGCTTTTGGTGAATGGATAGATTATCGCGATAATCCTAAAGCAAAAATATTAGCTACGGAACCCGATCCTAATTTGCCTGCTGAAACATTAAGGCTTTTTCAACGAGAACTTTCACGTCTTGAAACCAGCCTTAAAGCCATGGATAAACACGCTGATACACGTATTGTGATGACACACTATCCGCCGATCGGGGGACTTCTTTTAGAATCCGAAGTTTCAAAACTTTTGGAAAAATACCATGTCGATATATGCGTCTTTGGCCATTTACACAATCTTCAACAAAACGTTCCCCTGTTTGGCAAAAGAAATGAGATCTCCTATTATCTCACCGCTTGTGACTACCTGAACTTTATTCCCCTAAAGCTTTTAGATTAATTTTATTCTGTAAGGTTGGCATCGGTGGCTATCCTGGAGGCCACAGCTATCGTTAAAACTTTTGTTTAATCGGCAAAGGAACTCGGCGTGATCACGCCTCATTGGGCCTGCAGGCACCTTTTTAGGCATTAGCAGATAACCCATTTTACTTTTTTCGTAATCCCAAAAAAGAGAACTGTGGAGCAACCAGCGTTTTTTGCAAATATACAGCCCTTAGCTCATTCTGCCTTTAAAATTATAAAAGTTTAATATAAATGGGCTCTTTTAGCTTAGTGATAAAACTGCCAGTTTGTTCAACTTCATGTTTTATGTCTGTTGTAAATTTATATTTTCCTAATAGCTCTGTGAAAAGGGTCTCAGCTAATAAGTTGTATAAAATCGTGCCTGTACATGGGTTATGAGCACCACCAAAAGGATGCCATGGTAAAGATATCAATGGCGGGATTGTTTTGTGTCTTTCAGGATGGAATTCATTGGGGGTGTCAGGAAAGAGCAATGGTGAACGCGCGGCAAGATTCTGCGAAGGCGCTATGTGCTCCCCTTTAGGGATAGTGTGAATTGCACTGATCCCAGTACAAGTCGAAGTTTGATATAGCTTTTCTGTCGCAACTCTTGTAACTCCAATCACTGGGGTAAACATGCGAAGATTTTCCCTGATGACTTGCTTTAAATTGATCCTCGACCGTTGTCAATTGTAAAAGGTATTGATGGAAATGTTGAAAGCTTGAATCTTTGCGACGGTTAATTGCGAAGAAAAAAGAATTTAAAAAAAATGCAAGCATGTTCAAGATATATTTTCAGAGGCGTTTAGTTATTAATAATTATTTTAAATATAGCTAAAGGGCATTTTTGTGGTTGCAGAGTATTCGCAAATTTCCTATGGTTGTTTTAGCATAAGCTAAAGAAGCCTTGCGATCAAAAGAGTAGAATAAATTTTTTTAACTTTAAAAACGGAGGACCTAATGAAAACATTTTCATTTTTCAAACTTCAAAACTTAATTTTAAGCACAGCGTTATTGGCGGGTACTTTATGTGCTCCTTTAGCTGCGGCTGATTCTTTAGGAACTAAAGTTAACGACATAATTTCTACATGCCCTTGGGTAGGTCTTATTGCTAAAGAGGTCACTTATGGACCTATCACAATAAGCAAATTGAACATAGATGATGCTGGTAGATTAGTGTTTTGTGTGCCCGGCGAAAAGATTGAGGGTACCTTGAGATATAAAATCGACGCCTCAAAGCTCGATTCTTGGGACTTACATCATATAGTAATTGGTCTGCGCAAGCAAGAAGCTCAAAGCTGTCTCACGCATTCCCTAGGAGTTTGGGATAAGAAAGGTAAAGCATCCTTTTCTTTTGAAGCGCCTAAGGAAAAAGGCACCTATGAAGTCTGCTTCGGATATTATGAAGTAGCTTTATGTAGTGATGCAATAAGAGAATGGAAAGATAACCCACCTAGCCATAGCGCTACTATAGGTATATTGGTTGTTGAGTAAATTCTTTTAAAAGGTTGCGGGCAGAAGCCCGCAACCTTTAATTTCGAATTTCTGAAAACTTATCCCAGAAGCCTTTTTATTTTATTGGATTACCCGTACTAGGGTGTTGTTTTTGTTACCTTTTTTTAAGATTTAAATTCACATGAATCTAAGTATTTTTAAATTTTCAAGTCATATGATAGTATACGGTTTTAAGTATTGAGTTACGAGCAACAAACACCCCCGGATGGGGGTGTGGGCGAGTAGCCCAATGTCGTTAAGTTAAGGAATAAGCATCTATGATTTAAGAGTTTAGATTTGTGAATAAGCTCATTCTTGCCATCAATCTGGCGATTTACATGTGGCCTGCTGCATCTCTCAATAGGCAGATTAAACGCTTTGTTACTCCTGTTGCGAGACGCAGCAGGCCACATG
>JACCVN010000543.1 GCA_013698165.1 Parachlamydiaceae bacterium
TGGTCAAGTGGCCTATATCGATGTCCGTTGGAATTTTGCACCTTGCTGGGAAGCTGGTATTGGCGTCAAAGTAGGCACATGGACTGCCAAAAAAGGAAAGCTCAAACCTCGCAGCATTCGTGTTAAAGAAGACAGCTCAGACTCTTACTATGGTTCTGGATCCTATTACGATCATTGCAGCGGCAGCGGAAGCAGCGATTCCAGCGACTATAGCAGAATCAGCCAAAGTTTCGGCGACGTAGGCTTTCCAAGAACTGAGGTCGATAAAGTCAAATCCGCCAAGTGGGACTCTATAAGAGTGACGTTTGATATCGGTTGCTTCTTTTAGGCAAAGTCCGATTATCGCGATTGCGGCAGTAGCATGAAACACAGTCTAGTACATTGTTAAGATAGAATTTTCGACTATTTCTAGCGTGAAAGCTCCCGTGGTGTGTCGATCGTAAAAGGGGTTGTATTAGTAAATACAGCCCCTTTTACGATCGGCAAACCACGGGGCTTTGACGCAGAAATAGTCGAAAATACTACCTTAACAGTGTACTAAGCAACCGTTAAGTGCTTTTCTCGCAGCAGACAGAATAGAAATCAACTCAACGCCAGCTGTGGGACTACAAGCTATCGCTTTCGCATACTACAGTTTCTTCTGTTCGATGTGGGCATTAATCTTGGACCATTCGGGATGCTCCTCAAGTAGCTTTATAAGGTCTTGTAGAGTAAACTCAGGACATTCCGGATAAATATTTTCTAATATTTTTGTAATGAGCGCAAGATCTTCCGGGCAATCGACAGTCCAACGATATTTAGAGTTGTCTTCAGGTTGAATGTATGAATGAATTTTAAAAATTTCTGGGTTGTTATAAAGATAAGGTGTCACATGCTCCCTTTCTTCGGGCAATGTGGCCCTTTCGGCAGCTAATGCTAAGCTATTGTAGGAAAAGACCTCTACATCCATGCCCCTGGGAAAAGTGCGCACTAGTGTATTCGAAAGATAATCGCAATTAGGTTGCAGTTCTAAGTAATAGCTGATGAGCTTATCGATCAGTAAAGGATCTTCCAGAGGACAATCAGAAGTGATTCTAACAATCACATCGGCATTAAACTTTGTGGCCGTTTGATAATACCGATCAAGAACATCGTGCTCACTTCCTCTGAAACAAAATACTTCTTGAGCTAAGCAATAGTTAGCGATTTTAGCATCCGCGGTATTTATTGTTGCAGCAATGACAATGCCATCGGCAAGAGACACACGCTTAAGCCTTTGGATTAAAAAATCTAAAAGCGGGCGACCCAAAACCTTTTTCATTATCTTTCCGGGAAGACGCGTGGAACTCATCCGCGCTTGAACAATTATGAGTATTTTCCTCTCAGGATTAATCTCATTTTGCTTTAAAAATTGAGGCTGATGTAAAAGATCATTTTCTGATTGAGGCACTTTTACAAGTGTTGGAGAAAGGACATCATTACTACAAACCATCATACTTGACAAACCAATCTAACGAACTTAAAAGATTAAAAATAAGTAATTTAAAATTCAAATTTTCCAGTCTATACTTTTCTAGACTCCTTTTTCATCATGCTTATTGAGCGTTTCCACCCTTCAGCTGTTTGTACTTTAGGAACTACTTTTATACTAGGGATTTCTTTCAATACGTCACTTTTTTGCTTTGGCACCACAGCGCTTGGCTTTTGCTCAATCGCACTTTGATTCTTTGGCGATGAAAGAGTTTTTTTTATTGGTGCTAAAACAGTTTTCTTTTTTGATGGAGCTTTCCCTGAAACCATACACACCTCCAGGTAGAATTAAGCATTAACCTAAGTAGTGCAATTCCTATGCCAGAGTAAAAAAGCTCGAAGTAACTGGAAGACTTGAAAAAATTTAAGCCATAGCAGAAAGGTAGCTAACCAATAAGCGCACACCGATACCAGTGCCGAGCTTAGGGTGATAGCGCCGACCTTCATCATAGAAGGCTGTACTAGCAATATCAAGATGCGCCCAAGGCAATTTACCCACAAATTCTTCGATAAACAACGCTGCAATAATTGCAGAGCCACCACGGACGCCATGATTTTTGATGTCGGCAATATCTGACTTAAGGGTGTCTCTGTATTCTCGGATTAGAGGCATACGCCAAACGCGCTCGAAGCTGTCAGTTCCGGCTTTTTCTAATGCACCTGCAAGTGCATCATTATTAGAAAAAAGTCCTGTGGATTCAGGCCCTAAAGCAATATGAATGGCACCTGTCAATGTAGCAATATCAATGAGCTGAGTGGGTTCATACATCTTTATAGTGTAAGCAATTGCATCTGCTAATATGAGGCGACCTTCGGCGTCGGTGTTACCAATTTCAACGCTCTTGCCCGCATAGCTTAAGTATACGTCGCCGGGCTTGTAGCTATTTGCTGCAATGGAATTTTCTGCCGATGGAATCACGCCTACAACGTTGACTTTCAGCCCTAGAGCTGCGATAACTTGAATTGTTCCAAGAACAGCCGCAGCTCCTCCCATATCGCAACGCATTGTTTCCATTGA
>JACCVN010000560.1 GCA_013698165.1 Parachlamydiaceae bacterium
CTTTAACGATCTGATTCCAAATTTCCTTTGCGGCAAAATCTGCTGTCATTGGGGAAATATCGTTATTTTTAGACTTTGGATTTCCACCTGCATTGGATCGAAAGTTTGTGGAAACGACACCTGGGCATGCGGCGAGTACGCGTACTCCCGAGGGTTTTGTTTCTTCATCAAAAGATTCAGAAAACTGATTTACTAAAGCTTTTGTAGCAGAGTATAGTGCAAAGTTAGGGAAGATCATAAAGCCGGCTACTGAAGAGATGTTCATAATCACACCCTGCTGACCATTGGCGATTAAAGCTCTGGCAGCTTCTAAAGAAAATCGGATAACCGCTTGACCATCCACTTCCAAAATTGCTAGCTGCTCATCTGTCGTGTGTTCCAATGCTTTTCCATAGCAGCCAAAGCCAGCGTTATTGATCACCAAATCAGGTTTTTGAGTTGCAATAAGATCAGCAACTTTCATTTGCTCTTTAGGAAACGTTAAGTCTGCGATGATTGTCTGAACTTTTACCTTATCGCTCAACTTTTCACTCAAAGCCTCAAGCTTATCAGCATTGCGACCGTGAATGATCAGATTAATACCTTGACTTGCTAGGAGATGACAAAGAGCAAACCCAATGCCGGATGTAGACCCCGTCACCAAAGCGAGTGAGAAACTATCCTGCCCTTTATTATTATCCCAAAACATTAAGCGATCTCTTCTTTTGTTACTGAGGAGCTCATCTTAACCTCTTTGTCGTTTCGAGTCGGATATTTAACTCGCGAATGGCCATAGGCGACAAGGGTTTTAACTAAAGTTGATTGAACAATTGCCAACTCTTCAAAAGTTAAAAGACATTGATCAAATTGTCCATCTTGCGCCTTTTCACGAATTAAGCGGGTCGTCATTTGCAAAAGAGAATCTTCATTATATTGCTCTAAAGAGCGAGAAGCTGCTTCCACAGAATCAGCAATCATAATTATTGCAGACTCTTTACTTCTTGGGCAGGGACCTTGGTAGCGAAAATCTTTTTCATTGACCTGGCTTAAATCCCCATTTAATCTTTCAAGTTCCTTGCGATAGAAATAGTACACTAGCGTTGTGCCATGATGTTCTTTAATGATATCGATAAATTGTTCGGGTAAGCCCGCCTTTTTCGCTAGAGCTACACCTTCAGTGACGTGAGCCATAATCACTTGGGCGGATTCCATAGGCGTCAGAAGCTCATGAATATTAACGCCGCCTTGTTGATTTTCTGTGAAATATTGAGGAGTGATGATCTTGCCAATGTCGTGGTAAAGTGTGGAGACTCGACAAAATAACCCATTTGCTCCAATAGCCATAGCTGCAGCTTCTGCCAAATTCCCCACCACAAGAGAGTGCTGATAAGTCCCCGGAGCTTCAATGGACAAACGACGCAAGAGAGGATTGTCAGGATCCATGCTTTCCATTAATGTCACATTTGTCATCACCTTAAAGAGTGACTCAAGTAATGGTAACAGTCCAACAACAAGAACCCCTGTCAGCAGCATACAGAGAGCAGAAGTCAAAAGTTCAATAAAAATGCGAACATCCCATACAGTGTTTTGGTAGAAAATCAATGCAAAAATCACTGCAAGGCTGCAAAGCCAAGCTTTTGCACAGACAATAAAAATATCCGTACGCTGCTTCAATGAACGCATCGAAAGAACTGCCACCATCGCAGTCGCTAAATTGATGATCATGAACCCTTGAGGTTCAAATACCAATGAAATTGCTAAGATGATCGTTAGGAACCCACTCACAAAGATGGCAATATTTCCATTGATTAAATTTGCCACTAAAATGGCTGCCAAAGGCACAAAAATAGGATAGAAGCCTGCATCAAAGAGGTAGCTCTTAGAACCTAGAAGGAAAAATTCTGTGACCTTAGCGATTGAAAACACTAAAGCGATGATTGTTGTGAGAAGCAGTAACTTGCGATTTGAAGCCAGGATTTGGGGATGATTGCTATGCAAATAGACAATGCATATCCCCTCAAACAGAAGCACCATAATTAAACTGCCGATCAATGTCACAGGATGCCATAAATTGCGCTTTTCACGAATCGTCTTTTGCATCGCTTGCAGCATCGCCACATGACGGGCGTTGACCCTTTCGCCTTGGTCGATAATACGACTACCGGCCTTAACATGGGTAAACTTTTCGGGGATCTGAGCTTTCAATTTACGCCCTAAAAGGCCTTGTGCAGGAATATCTTCTTGGATTGTCCAACTTTTTGTTTGGAACCAGCCCATAATAAAATCGACAGCATCCTGATCGATACCACTTTTAGAGGTAAAAGTTTGTTCCGCAAGATTGGCCCAAATATGAATCGGTAGAATAGTGCTCTCGTTGATACCTAATGGAGTATAAATTTGATAATTTTGGACTGGAATATTAACTTCGCGGAGTTTTTGCAATGTTCTTGGATCTGTAAAGCGCAGCTCTATCAACGATTTTTCCAAAGTCTCTAAGGCTTTATACATCCCTTCGAAAGTGCTGCGCTCTACAGACTTGCGCCATTCTTCATTATAAATAAGGAAGTTTTCACATTCTATGCGCCGTTGTTGGATCTCTTTTTCATCGATTTTAAAGATCTTGCCAATATCGCGCAGGGCTTCTTGCTTTAAAATGATGGTTGCTTCCTCATCATAAAAATCAAAATCTACCTGGGAGACGATGTAGCGAGGCGCAATCGAATTAAGTTCTAAAACCTCGACAGCAATTTCACGAAAGTGAAGTATAAAAAATAAAGTTAAACCGAAAAAAACTGCAACCAACCAGCGTATTGCGAGGCTTTTGTCAAAAAATCCCTGTTTTCGCGAAAACTTAAGTTCGTTATAGTTGGCTTGCTCACTAGAACTATCGTTCATTGACCCCTCAGGTGGCAAAGTTAGAATTGCAATTATACCACAAGTAAGAGTTTTTGCAACCCCTACCTAAGAATTATTAAACAGGCAGCAAAAATGCAATATAAAACATTCCCAACAGTATTAATTGTTGGAGGTGCCGGATATATCGGATCGCATGTTAATCAGCTTATATGTCAAAAAGGTTATCAAAGTGTAATCTTTGATAATTTAAGCCGTGGAACCAAAAGCAATATTGTCTGTGGTAAATTTGAACAAGGCGACACAGGTAACCTTGAAGATCTGCAAGAATTGTTTAAAAAATATTCTTTTGACGCCATTATGCATTTTGCGGCGCTAACAGATGTAGGCGAATCCTTTAAATCTCCGGACACCTATTACCGTGAAAATGTTGTTAATACTCTTAATCTTTTGAATGCTGCAGTAGAAAACAATGTCAAAGTATTTGTATTCTCTTCTTCGGCAGCTATTTTTGGGCTGCCACAGACAGAATTGATTGCTGAAGATCATCCTTGTCTTCCCATAAATCCCTACGGGAGAACTAAGTTGATGGTTGAATCTATTCTCTCGGATTATGATGCGGCCTATGGACTGAAAAGCTGCTGCTTGCGATACTTTAATGCCTTAGGAAATGATCCTGATAGCAAAATACATAGCCTCTTTGCGCAGCAGAAAAACCTGATCCCTTTAATATTTCAAAGTTTAAGTGCCAAAACTCCCCTAACAATCTACGGCACGGACTACCCCACTAAAGACGGCACCTGTATCCGCGATTACATTCATGTTGCCGATCTTGCCGAGGCCCATTTACAAGGGCTGGAAAAGATTTTATCAAAAAATGAATCCTGCTCCTACAACTTAGGAAATGGTCATGGTTACAGCGTAAAAGAAGTCATCGATGCTGTGAAGAAAATTACGGGCTTAAAAATCAAAGTGACTATAGGCCCCAGACGCCCTGGCGATCCTCCTATTCTTGTCGCCAACTCTGATAAAGCGAGGCATGAACTTGGCTGGAATCCGAAATACCC
>JACCVN010000584.1 GCA_013698165.1 Parachlamydiaceae bacterium
GTTTAAATGCCTGAACTTTACACCTCAAATCAACACTCTAGGGAAGCCCCGAATTGCCCCGAATGGGGCTAGTTGTGTAAAACCCATAGTGTAGACCCAATCGGGGCAAACTATGGGTATAGAATAAATTAAACATTAAGTCCCGAAGGGGCGGCTTGTGAAGCGTATACAGAGCTTTTTAAATGAGCTCACTCGCGAGAGCTTTCGCGTTGCCCAAATTCTCAGATTCAGCTATGTCGAGTATATACTTTAAAACTACATCAATGAATGTGCCCAAAAACAACACTTAGCAGCGAATGCGGCGGCAGCATATAGCCGCACGCGTAAACATTAGGCTATATGCTGCCGCCGCATTCACGGCAAGAGGGTTAGGGTTCTTCTCTTTTTGCTGCTAGCACATTTGGCACAAAAAATTATTTATTTATTAGGAGAGTCCGTGATGACGACCTCAGGTTTTCCATCAGAGTCTCCTGACGGGACAGCGAGTTTGATGCCGGTAAAGCCTTGGAAGCAAAGGGCCATTAGGCCGCTCATAATAAAAGTGATGCCCATACCCCGCAGAGAGGGGACAACGTTAGAGACCGCGAGCTTTTCTCTAATCGCTGCGATCAGTGCGATCGCTAGCCACCAGCCCATGCCTGATCCTAAAACGTAGATCAAATTTGGAAAAAATGGGTAGTCCCTGGTCACAGCGAAAAGGCAAGCGCCTAAGATGGCACAGTTCACGGCAATCAATGGTAAATATAGCCCAAGGGATTGGTAGAGAGCAGGAGAAAATCGTTCGATCACAATTTCCAATATTTGCACAAACCCTGCAATTACAGAGATAAAAAGGAGAAACTCTAAAAAGTTTAAATTAATATTTGCTGCATCAAGACCAATGACACTCAGCCACTGTAACGCCCCGGGTCCTGTTACAAATTTATGGACGCACCAGTTGAGGATTCCAGATATAGTCAGTACAAAAACGACAGCGATCCCTAATCCATTGGCAACTTTAAGCTTGGTGGAACAGGCCAGATAGGTGCACATGCCCAAAAAGTTGGCCAGCAGGAAATTCTCGATGAAAATTGCCTGGATGAACAACCCTAAAAGATTGATCGGCTCATAAATTCCCATCCACATGATTTAAGCTCCTGAATTATTTCTTTTTATTTATCACATTAAAGAGAGCGATCATACCGCCTAGCAAAAAAAATGCTGCCGGAGGGCTGACCATAATGGCAAAATTATCATATCCATCGGGATTATCTACAGTCGCATACCAGCTCAAAGGGATAATTTGATATCCAAACAGCTGACCAAACCCCATCAATTCCCGTATAGCTCCGATGATAAAAAGCACCCCTGCATAACCTAAACCAGCTCCTAGACCATCAAGAAAAGCGGGGATGGGTGTGACATTTTTCGCCATTCCCTCCGTGCGTCCCATGACAATGCAGTTAGTAATAATCAAACCGACAAAGACGCTAAGGACCTTGGAAATGCTGAAGAAATAGGCCTGCAAAAACTGGTCAATGATTGTCACAAAAACTGAAATGATCGCTAACTGAGTAATCATTCTCACGCTATCCGGAGTGATTTTTCGGAACAACGACACAAAAAAAGAAGAAAAGGCCGTCACAAAAGATACTGAAAGCCCCATTGTGATAGCCACAGAAAGGCGGTTTGTCACTCCTAAAGCAGAACAAATCCCAAGGATGGCCACCAAAATTTGGTTGCTACCCCACAATTGGTTTGTAAGATAAGAAAAGGGTTTTATTGTCGGTTGACTCATTTAAAAGCCTTCGTTTATGACTAATTTTTCTTATTGGCCGCATGCACAAGCTCGAGAAATGGACGATATCCGGCCAACACATCGCGATAGGCATCAGTGACGCCGTTGCCAGTCAAGGTGGCGCCTGCCATACCATCGACAGCGCTATGGGATTTAGGTGAATCGCCATAGACTTCAGAAACCTTTCCCTTGACTACTACAATTCCTAACGGGGCTGTCTTAGTATCCACATCGCCTGTGGCACTTTCCAGAAAAACCTTTTTACCCGGAAAAAGACTTTGCCAGCTTTCTTCTGAAATATTTGCACCAAGCCCCGGAGTTTCCTTTTGATCATACCAAGAGGCGCCGATCACATTAACGCCATCAGTTCCCACAGCCAAATAACCATAGATGGCGTCCCACAGGCCCATTCCATTCACAGGAAATACCCATCCTTCCGCGCCTTCAAGATTTACAGAGTTCCCATCCTTGGGATCATTGGGAAAAATCTTATATAAAAGCTTGTAAGGTTGCTTGTAATAGCCGGCTTTTTTATATTCCGCGATATATTCCTCTTCATTGATGCCGGCCTCTTGAAAGGTCTTGAGCTTACCTTGGTCATCGACAAGTAGTGGAATGAGCCTTTTATTATACATCTCTATAATTTCAGTATTTGTCGCTTGCTTTTGACCATCTCCGGGGACAAGCCTAC
>JACCVN010000585.1 GCA_013698165.1 Parachlamydiaceae bacterium
CCAGTAGCATTTGCCGCTTGGGCAGCTACTATGGGATATAGCACAGCTCATTGGGCTTTCGATCCTGCAAGACCCATTAATTGAAAAATTGGGCCGGCAGATTATGCCGGCCCTATTCTTGAAACTAAACCGCAACGGTTGATGATCGTCCCCCCAAACGAAGCATTACGCGCTTTCATGGAACGAAGTAAAAATATGGGCTTTGAAAAACAGATTTTAAAAGATGGCTTCCCTTCACTCGAAAGTGCTAAAATGATTCTTATTTTGAACTAAATATTAAAAAACTTGGGAATAAAGATGCTGACACAAGTTTCTTCGCTGCAAACTTTGCATGATCCAGATTTAGAGGGATGGTGTAAGTTCATCGAAATTAAAAATAAGGAAAAGGAAATACCAGCGCCATTTAAGCCTGTAGAAACCTTGATTAACAATTATCTTCCTTTTGGATCTACGGTTTTAGATATAGGGTGCGAAACAGGTAAAAATGCGATCCCTCTTTTAGAGGCTGGACATAAGGTGACATTGCTTGACATCGCTCCAAATGCTATCTCGTATACACTATTAAATCTACAACAACGAGGACTCGATGTAGGTATAGTTGATACAATCGCAAAAGAAATCGAAGTGTTAGATCCCCAATTTGGGCCTTATGATGCGGTAATTGGCACCTATGCTTTTTCTTTTATTCCCCCTTACCTCTTTGATGAAGTAATGAAAAATAATGTTCTTGGAAGGGTTAAGTTTGATGGCTATTTTGTCGGAGGTTTTTTTGGGGAAAAGCACTCTTGGGCAGAAAACTCACCTGAATATACATTTTTAACTACAGAAAAGATTACCAATCTTTTTTTATCCATGAATTTTAAAATTTGTGAAATTGAAAACAAAATTGAGTTAAAAAAAACTCATATGAATGGAATACAAGTATTTCATACCTTTGAAATCATTGCTAAGCGCAACCTCTAAATCTCCCCAGGCAAAAATCCGCATACTTCAATAAAGAATGCCATTGTCGTATGACTATCCTCCAATCCTACCTTTGGATTAAATTTTAAGCCGGTTGAGGAAGTCCTGACTTCTTAAAATAAATATATCAGTCCCCTTCATTTGTTTTACTTGTTCATCAATTTTATCGCTTAAATCAGAAAACGATAAGTTGCGATGCTCACCAGTATTTGGGTCAAAAAATGTAAATTTATTGTTAGCGTGTTTCTTGATCAAAAGTGCATGCCCCTGAAATCCAAGAACTCCCCTGCTGAAAACTTCAAGTTTAAGGATTTCATCTTCAGAGATCTTCTTAAAGCCCTCTTCTAACAATTGACGATTAACAACTTTTTCAGTCCACGATTTCTTTGTGATTAGGTTCCATTGCTCAGAAATCGAAAAAATATTATCTGGATATATTCCAAATATATAGGCCATAAGTTTTTGAAAAACTGAGTACACATTAAGGATATGGCTCGATTTTACTTTTTCTTCATCCAGCTGAAGAATTTTGACATTTTGTTTCAAAAAATCAAGACTTTTACCTTTATTCAACAGATTACTCATTAATAGGCAATTGCAGACCAATTCACATAGCCCACCGAATTGAGTATTAATTTTCCATAATGTTCGGTGTTTAACTGGATTCAAACCAATTATGAGATCCATTCCTTGATTAAAAGGAATGTGCACTATTTCAGTAGCTCTATTTTCGATATTATCTTTTTTATTACCGACTATCAAGTAGTGTAAAGAAGTACATATATTAATAGGGATATTCCACAGAAAATTTGTATGCATAGATCGCCTTAGATTATCTTGTTTTAAATTCATATTATACTAATGCTTTAAATACAAATCAATCTAATATATTTTTAAAATATTCTCTGACTATAAATTGAAATGACCAATTTTTTTATGGTAAAACAGCCACCACCAGTTTGACACAAAGGCGAAAGGTGTAAAAACGCAAGGTGCATTAAGAAACAGAGCATCAAAGAGCCTAAACCATAAATAAACTCTTACTTAAAATGGCTATTAATTGCTTCTTTAGTTTCTCTCTCGCTGCCTACTACTTTTTTGGGTTTCTTTGAACCTTTGCTTGAGAACTAGGGACTCGTAAACAGTAAGAAAAAATCTTGCTTAAATCGGCTCAGAAGTATAGATTGAACGTTCATCTACATAACGGAGAGACCAATGTTTAAAGTATTTACAGCGATGCTTCCACTTTTCCTCCTTGCAGCGCTTCTTAATAGTTGTTATCCTATGCCGACAGATGATGACTATTCATTGTTGCCTTCTACTAACAATCCAGAAATGACAAGGCAAAGAGCAGAATCTGTTATGCCGCAAATGCCAATATGAGAAGAAAATGATCACGTTAACGCTTGAGAATGTTGAAAAATACCTGGCTGAAAAAGATATCAAAACTTCCCTGCAAAAAGAATCTAATCAGCTTTTTTGCCTTAGAAAGTATGGAGGCCTTGAATATCCTCTATTTATACGGGTTTATGAGCAAGAGACTTTACTGCAATTGCTCCTTTTTTTCCCTTTGAGTATTAAGCCTGGATGCGAATGCGATCTTGCCCGCCTGCTCCATTTGATCAATAAAGAAGTTGATCTTCCCGGTTTTGGTACAGATGAAGCTGCGGGTGTTGTATACTATCGACTGATGCTGCCTTCTTATGAAAAAAAGATTCAGAGTGCCTTGATAAGTGTTTTTCTAGATGCTCAGGAGAAAATTTGCCGTACTTTCATTGGTTCGATCATGGCGGTATCGCAGGGCAAAGCAACCTATCAAGCTATTCTCAAACAGTTAAAAAGTTAGAACCCCAAACTTTTTATACAAGGTCTGATAATTATGAAGCGACGCCCCATTTTTTATGATACCGAGACGACAGGCATTCGTGCATCCACCGACCGAATAGTTGAAATTGCAGCCTTTGATCCTGAACGAAATCTGACTTTTGAAAAATTGATTAATCCCGGTATCCCAATTCCCTCAGAGGCTTCATCTATACATCATATCACAGACGACATGGTCGCTGAAAGCCCCTCATTTGCGCAAATCGGCCAGGAATTTATCGATTTTTGCGATGGCGATGTTGTACTTATTGCGCATAACAATGATGCATTCGACGTACATTTTGTAAGGAATGAACTTGAACGCCATCAGATGGCTTTACCTGGACATTGGAAATTTTTAGATAGTTTAAAATGGGCACGACGCTATCGCCCCGACCTTCCTCGCCATACCCTCCAATTTTTACGTGAGATGTATGGTGTAGCAGTTAACAATGCTCACCGAGCTTTGGATGACGTTGTTGTTTTATATGAAATTTTCATCGCTATGGTCGACGATCTTTCAATTGATGATGCCTTAAGTCTACTCGAACGTCCGCGGGACCTCCAACACATGCCATTTGGCAAGCATCAAGGCAAGCCACTAAAAGACCTCCCCTCCGATTATCTGCGATGGCTAAGCGGTAATGGCGCTTTTGAAAAGGCTGAAAATCAAGAGTTGCGCTTAAGCCTTCAAAAACTTGGTTTGCTCACATAATCATTGGATACCTGCAGCGAGACCCAGCAGGCTACATTAGGTATTAATTGACAGCTGACATTAAAGCTGTCTCCCTATGTGTCAACAAATATTTAACATAAATTTACAATGCTTTCTTTATTGTCCTTACTTTGTGCATTCCAAACATAGCATGTGAATGCGAGCTATGTAAAAATCTATTTATTATGTTAAATTTTATTTATAAGGAAGGGGTATCTCCATTCCCT
>JACCVN010000601.1 GCA_013698165.1 Parachlamydiaceae bacterium
TCGAACATCCTGCAACTAAAAGGACTGAGAGAGCAATTTTTAGGAGAGGATGAGTAATAAAAGCGTAGATTAGAGAAGCTCCACCTTTAACCGCGTCCCAAGCGCCTTGAATCCAGGAAACTTTGTGAGAACCTGTAGAAGGTAGAGTAGAAGAATTTGGCGTTCCATTAAGAGCATTTTGGCCAGCATTTGTTGTTTTTTGGGTATTAGTAGGAGAATTTGTGTCTGTAAGAGGAGTTGTAGGGTTTGACGAGCCAAAAACGGTATTATAAAGCGAATTAATCATAGAATCCTTTTTTTAGCAAATTTAATTATATTTATTTTAGCATAGTTAATGAATATTATCAATAAAATAATAACAAAATTAAACTAATCATTTAAAAGTTGAACGCTATACAAAAAATAAGGTGGCTAGCAATTTTTTATTTATCTTATTGTTGCCTATAACTGTTAGGCACAAAAATGGAAAATGGGCCATTGAAAATATTCTGTAAGATGTTACCGTAGTTTACGGCGAAAATGTAAAGCTTGTTTCAACTCACAGGCATGTGGCGATATGCTGTCGTGGATGCAAACGTAGGCTGCTGCGTCTCGCAGCAGGTACTTAACAAACGGCAATTATCTTTTAAACACTTTATTGTCGCTCGTCGTTAAGTACCTGCTGCGAGACGCACCAGCCTACATATTCCAATATCGTGGAATAGCTTAGAGATTGTGAAATTTGGCTTGGCGGGATCATTGTGTCTAAGCATCGAAATTAGTGGGCTAAGTTCTGGATGCTTTATTCGCTGGGGACGGTGCCCAAATAGGTACGGCCTTTACATCCAATGTTGTCGTAAGGGATTTTTGAGCTTCTCGTTGAGTTGTAAATAGATCATAGCAATGTTTTATGCTTTCCTGCAAAATCCCCTTTTTATCAATATGGTCTTTTATTTCTTCTTTTTTGTCATAAAATTGTTTTTCATCTTCTTTGTTCACAAGATCTTCAAGTTTCGACTTTTCTTGTTGGCGACTTTCAAGTGTAACAAAATGTCTTGTCTCTGAATCTGACTTTACCCCAAGAGCAGTGTCTAAAGGTACAAAGAAAAAGGATTTTCTTTCATTAGTTAAAGAAGAGAGGTTCTCTTCTTTGTCTTTCTTTTCAGGTTCGGAAAGTTTCAAGGCAAGTTGAACAATATACTGATCGGCAAAATTTTGTATAAGATCTGCTTCTGGATCAGGAATGAATTCTATAACCCATTCATTTCCACTTCTGTCAATATGTTTTGCTCCATCTTCATGAAACCCAGCATGACCTCTTCTCATGCATAATTTATTTCCACGTGCTTCAATGATGCCTATTTGGCTTTCTTTAAGGTTATTAATTTCGCTTTTAGACATAGTATGGATTTTGGAGATGTCAAGAACTCCATTTTTTCCCAGTTGGACTATAAGTAAATTTTCTTTTTTAATGTGATGCTTTTCATATTGCTGTATATCTGCAGTATTTAACGCAATCTCCATTTTATTAGAGTTTTTCTCCATGAGATGGTTACTTTTCTCTTCTTTAAAAATAGCATCTAGATTTTTATTTGAAATACTTGAAAGAGAGCTATTATGGCCGGAAAAGGGGGGGATGCAATCGTGAGCCACTTCACTTGTCTTAGTTGCGTTGGAAAGAAGATCAGAAAATTCAGCGGAAAAAGATCCTACAATTTTTGAGCCATTAGTTGAAATCTGGGGAGAAGCTCCCAAAGAGAATTGACTTTGACTCTTCGCACCATTAGGCATGCTATTGGTTTCCATATTCTACACCATATTATTGTTTAAACTACGGTAAGACTGCATACATTTATTATAATGATGCGAAGAATAATATGTCAATTATTTAGTTTGAAAATTCTCTTTGAATTTCAAGCTGTTTATGTGGTTTATAAGATCGTTCGCTTTTTTATATTGTTCTACAACATGGTCGGATCTCGAATCAATATCGTCGCCTGAGTCATCTACACTAAGCTTTTGTGTATCGGTTTTTAGGTTTTTGAGTAATACTAAAGTTGAATTTAAAAAAGATTTTGTCTCTTCGAAAAGTTGATAGGATAAACTAGTAGGCCATTTTTGGGGTAGGTCCCTAAGGCCGACTTCTAAATTTTCAATCATTTTTTCTAGGGTTGAAACCATGCTTTCCAAGCTAGCTTCGATTTTCCTATTACTTGCTTTAATATTTTCACCCCTTTGCTCGATAATATTTGATAGAGCAATGTCTTCACTTAAATTTGTAAGAAATATTTCAGATTCTTCTTTACTCATAATTTCAACAACAACCCAATCCCCACCTGTTGTAGGTAATAGCATTCCATTTTTATAGAGCTGCGTATTATAAAGAAATTGTATTGTGTCAAAACGCTCACCTTTACTTTCATCTGCCTTCTTGAGATAACCCAAAGGGTGTGCCATCGACTCTAAACTTTTAAGTTCTTGCTTCGTTAGCGGTTTAGGCATATTAGAGAGAGTAAGCTTTGGTGGAACTGGAATGGGTTCATTTTTCATGCCGAATTTTAGGCAGTCTATATAATATGTATATTCGAAGATGTATTGAATTTCCTTAATTAGAAGTGACCTTCGATAATTATACTCATTTATGGAACTAACATCTTTTTCTTCAGATTTCTTAGATTTAGCTGTAAAGTCTTTAATAGTATCAATTGTAGTTTTACAAGTCTTCTTTGCTTTTTCTAATTCAGCAGAGCTTAATGCGGTTTTTTTCCAGTCAGTGGAATAAGAGTCTTTGGATTTTTCGACTTTAATAAGCTCACTCTTGATGTCCACCATTAATTTATTTTTACTGAGTTTATGATTGTGAAGTATCGTGGCCAATTCATTTGATTTAACAGAAGGTTGGCTTTGAATAATCGGTTTTGATGTTGGGTTGCAAGGGATTGAAATTGATGATGGGAGTGTTGAATTGCTAGAATGTATAACTTGTGGGTTATTTATAGCTTTAGGTGATGAATTGTTTTGGGAAACCAGAGGATTGTTAACTGTAGAAACGGGAGTAACAGCTATAGCTGAGACCTTTGAGTTTGTAGAAATTGAATTTATTGCTGACTTGGTTGATTGAGATGAAAAAGGAGAAGATGACTTATTACTTTGCATCGAAACGGTTGAATTTGAACCTCCATAAGGAGAAACAGGTAATTGAGCTTGTTGATTGGTCAATGGCTGAGCATTAATTGTCTTTGAAGCGGGATTGTCTTGTGTTCTTGCGAATGGGTTGCCAGGACTTAGTTTCACAGGTGGGGAGGGGAGTTTTTTGGGTGAATTACCATAGGATTGGTTCGATAAGGAATTATTATTCCCAAAGTGATCGTAATTCGTCTGTCGTAGTAAAGTAACCGGTCCATTATGTTCCATGAAAAACTCCATTTAAATTTTTTAAGCTATTGCCATTGATATATTCTTTAAGGCATCTTGTTCAAAGATTGTTTATAACATTTGATCTTATCACATTCTTATGTTTCAAATCAAGAGTAAAAATCATAATAATTTATACAATCACTTTGCTTTGCGGGATAATTATCGCGATTATTATATAGTGCTCAAAAGCAATTCTACCTGTGATTTTGTGCATGTAACTGAGTGAGGATAATCTATTATTTGTTTCAACTTTTCGTATGGCTGATTATTATATCCCTTATAACATTGTTGTGGTTTGTCTCTAGCCAAAAGGTCGGGGAAGTTAGCGAGCGAACTCCAAATTCTGCATCGGAAATCCTTATGTATGTAAAGAGAATGCAAGAATACTCGGAATGGTTTTAATTGTATGCATTTTGGGGAATTTTCTCTAAAAAATTGCAAGAATCGTGAGCTGTTGGGATTAGCTGAAATTATATTTGCATCATTAAGCATCCTTTAATCTCTTTCATCTCTCAACCAGGGACCCAGGGACATACTTGTACCAACATCTTTGTCAGTATTATGAGGGCTTATTTTGCATACCCGTAGCTGCGACTGTCTTCGCTAACGCTCGCAAGCCTTGCTACGGGCTACAAAGAGAAATCCACTATCGTGGATTAGCTACAAACCCGTTACTACCCCCGTTCGTTGAGGTATCTGAACGAAAAAGGTAATCAGGCCGTCTCGGCCTGATTAAACACCCTGGATGAGGTTGTGGGGAAGGTAATCAGGCCGTCTCGGCCTGATTCAAACAACAATGCAAACGAAAAATTGACAAATGGGGAAAACTGACAATTTTATCAGGCCGAGACGGCCTTTTTACCTTTTTACCTTTGATCCTCCTTGCTAACATTTTTGATATTAACCACTTGCCCTTGCTTGGCGTTATACGCTCCTTTGACTGCGCCTTGAATTATGTGTTTGATAACATCTCTATTCATTGGAGACTTTTCTATTTGCATTGGACAAAAAGTTTTGAGGAACAGGTAGTAGATACCCTCTAGATTTTTCTTTTTATTCATAGTGTGTTTTTGATGTCTTTTCCAAAATACTTTTTATACTCAAAATACAGCAATTATATCAAATACATGTTTTACCAATACTCCCGTTTTCGGCTGTAATTTCTTATTGCCAAAACATTAATGAATAGGCATATAATAAAGATAGGCATAGAGACATTTGCTGGATCATAAACCGATGAGGCTTTTTATGAAAATTCTTGTGCCGTCTGACTTTTCTAAATCATCGAATATCGGAGCTCTAAATGCAGCAAAATTCTCAAAGAAAATTAATGCCGAAATGGTTTTGCTCCATGTAGTCCATTTTGAACATCCACCAATGGTTCAAGTTTCTGTATACATAGAACATAAAATAGAGGATATAAGAATTGCAGAGGCTTCTAAGGACTGTGTTGTTTTAGTCAATGAGCTTAAATCAAAAGTTGAAGGTGTTCAAATTTCCTTTAAAATCATCCATGGATTTCCTGTTGAAGACACAATAGAAAGTTATGTAAAAACTAATGAAATAGATTTGATCATAATGGGGACAGGAGGGGCTAGTGGCTTATCAAAAGTACTATTTGGAAGCAATGCCGTTGCTGTAATAAACAAGAGTTCCGTACCAGTCATTACAGTTCCTGAAGCTTCCAATTTCAATAATGTGAAGCGTATTGTATGTGCTTTTGATATGGATAAAGATCAATCTGAAATACAAAAAATCATTCAATTTGCCAAGATTTTTGATGCTTCAGTTGATGTAATCCATATCTTGCCTCAAGATTTTAAAATAAAGATTGATATTAATGGTCTCGAAAAAAGCTTAATCGAAAAACACAAATATCAAAAAATTTCATTTCATATTGTTCATAATAAAGATGTAATAGAGGGAATTAACAAGTTCGTTGCTGATGTAAAAGCGGATATCCTTGCCATGTGGACTCATGAGTCTGGATTTTTTGAGAAACTTTTTAAAACAAGCTTTAGTAAAGAAGTGGCTTTCCATAGCTTAGTTCCATTGCTCACTTTTAAAAAGTGAATTGTGATAAGAGAATCCTTGAAATTGTTTTTGGAAACACCCTTTCTGAGATCAAAGCCAAGTTGTATATTAAGTGCAAAGCTAAGGCACAAGGTAAGAATGTTAATAGGTTATTGTTTGCTACTTTTATAGTTGGAATTGCTGTTGGAGTTTTCACCTCTCGTTTTAAATATGTGAAGCCTAAAAAGGGAGCATTCATTAGAATTTTTCGTTGATCGTTATATTTTTCTAACACCTTGTCTTTCCAGATACAACTGAAATACCTTATGCATCTTTTGTTGTTGCCCTCTATCTTTGGTACTTGGTGGTATCTTGACACGAAAAATAAGAGACTAACTCTTCTTAGCCTCATTGAAACTATAGATATATCTCAATGCAAACGGAGCCAGTAGAGTCGTAAAGGTTATAACTAATATGATGGACGCATAAATATCGTCTTTGAATACACCTGCTGTCAGACCTATATTAGCAAAAATTAAACCAACTTCTCCTCTTGGTATCATTGCTGTTCCTATAATAAGCTTAGTAGAAAAGGTTTCCTTTTTAAGAAGAAAACCAGAGGCAAGTTTTCCGATAATGGCTGAAATAAATAACGAACCTGTAATCATCCAGATAGATAAAGAACTCCACTCTATGGCTTTGAGATTGAGCGATAAACCAATTGATACAAAGAAAATTGGCGTGAACAAGTGAACTATTGGCTTCATTTTCTCTTCTACACGATGAGTAAACTCTGGAGTTTCACTAAGGAAGGGTGCAAAAGGAAAAAAGAACTGTCTAGATATAGCAAGGCCAGCAGCAAAACCACCAAGTAATTCTGGAGCACCTAATTGATGCGCTATCCAAGCAAATAATAAGATTAATGAAACGATAGTTGTAGGTAAAAGACCTGGAATGTCACTTTTCTCATCCCATTTCTTGATAGTCAGCGAAACGCATTTAGCTGCTATTGGTGAAATTAAGAAGAAAAGTATGATGAATACCAGTACTTTACCCGCATTCCAAAGGTCAACGTTTCCACTTTGAGAAAAGTCGTAAAGCATGGCTAGCAGAATGATTCCAATGATATCATCTAGAACGGCCGCTCCTATAATGATTTGAGCTTCGTGGCTTTTTTGTTTTTTTAAATCACGCAATACCCTTAATGTGATCCCAATGCTAGTGGCCGTTAATGTGCTTCCAATAAATAAACTTGCCAGTAAGCTAAAGCTAAATATAAAATAGCTTATGCAAAAACCAAATATAAATGGTAAAACAACCCCTCCAATAGCTACACCAAAAGCCTTTACTCCAGAAGAAGTCAGTCTTCCTATATTGGTTTCTATTCCTACTTCAAAAAGAAGTAAGATAATCCCTATTTGAGCTAAAAGATGGATAGGAGGGCTTATTTCTATTAGGCCAAACACACTTGGACCAATTAAAATTCCAGCGACTAACTCTCCGATGACAGAAGGAGCCTTAAAATAGGCTGCGATTTCTCCAACAACCCTTGCCAAAAAAAGGATAAGAACCAAATGAATTAGAAATGTGTGCGCTTCCATAAATTCCTTTTACTTTCAAGCCAATCCAACTGAGATAGCTGTTCCTAACATTAGCAACGTAACACCAACAATTATTTGAATTGTGTGGAACCTGATTTTATTAATCAATAGCGAACCGATGTGGACCAATGAATGCAGTAAAGATAGCGGCGATTAAAAGACCAAACATCTGAGCAGAAATTGATCCAACAAACTTTTTAAAGAAAAAAATCCATCCATAAACAGTTAGGCGAACTATATCTACT
>JACCVN010000015.1 GCA_013698165.1 Parachlamydiaceae bacterium
CTTTAAAACACCATCATTTTGATCATCATATTTATAGTTTTTAGGAAGCAGTCTTAATTCTATGCTTTCTATTAAAGTCTCAAATAGCTTAACTTGCTCCGTAAGCGGAATATCTTCCCGTCTTGAATGTTCCTAAATCAAAATTTAATCTGAGGAATTTGCCTAGAAAAAGATCATTTTTTTGAAAAAGGCAGAAGGTCCTCGTAATCTTCCATCGTCTTAGCGTGAGGCAGTTTTTCCAACAATCTTCTCAACCAGTCAAAGGGCTCCAAGTCATTGGCCTTCGCTGTTTCGATTAAGCTATAAAACATTGCACTCGCCTGGGCACCTTCAACGCTTGTGCTGAAGAGCCAATTCTTACGGCCGATTGCGAAGGGACGAATTTTATTTTCAACTCCGCAGTTGCTTATGTTCAGCCTTCCATCTTCAAGGTACCCAACGAGATAAGGGTATTCATTATAAAAGTAATTAATTGCCTTACCACCTACTGACTTCGGAGTTACCTTAGGTCGTTTATCATCAACCCATTTCTTCAGTTCTTCCAGGATCGGTTTTGACTGCTCTTGCCTGACTTTCTTTTTTTCGTCTGCTGACATCTTTTCAATTTTTTCTTCAATCTTGTAGAGGGCTTTGAAAAATACCAGGCCCCGCTTTCCAATATCTTTTCCGCCGGATGTATTGAAGGCTTCTTTGAATTTTCGGCGGGCATGATCCATGCATCCAAGACGAACTAAATTGTTCTTCTTGCACACTTGAGCATAGCCATCGTACCCGTCAACCTGGAGATAACCTTTAAAACCTTCAAGCAGCTCTATCGGAACCTGGCCGGCCCTTGATGGCGAGTAATCATAAAGCACAATGGGATTCGTTCCTGCTGCATACCTGACCCACATATAGCTCTTGGATGTTGCTTTTTTGCCATCTTCTTTTAAAACCTGAACGGTTGTTTCGTCCATGTTCAAATAATCACGGGCGAGAAGCTCGTCCTGCAATAAATTATAAAGAGGCATCAGCTTTTGACTGACTTCAATCAACCATCTCGCCATTGACTGCCGAGTGAGGATTACTCCAATGCGTGCAAAGATGGTTTCTTGTCGATAAAGAGGAAGACCATCCATGAATTTTGAAATGATGATATAGGCAACAAGACTTGAGGCGGCCATCGTTTTAGGAAGAAGGGATGAGGGAACTGGAGCTGTCTTCATGCCCTCATCGCAACAAGGACATGCATACTTATATCGGATCGTCTTTTCGACAAAAACCTCAGCAGGAACGATTTCAAGCTTCTCGGAGACCTCTTCACCGATCTTCTCAAGGCGGGCACCGTCGTGGATGCAGACTTTGTCTTTCTCATCCAAATCAATAATTACTTCCTTGCGGGGAAGATGTTCTGGGAGACGAGCTCTTTTTTTCTTTTTAGGTTTCTTTGCATCTTTCTCATCTTCAAGCTCTTCCTCTGCATCCACAGTCGGTAGTCCGGAAAACTCCTCGATCTCGTTAAATATTCCAAGTTGATCTGAACTGACAACTTCAGACTGGGGAGCATAGTTTTTACGCTGAAGAAGGTTCACCATATCTTGCAGGTGAGTAATCTGATTTGATTTATCGTTAAGAAGACTTTCTTTTTCTGTGAGCTGCTTTTCTTTTTCAATGACCTTATAGTGAAGTTCGATGACTCTTTTTTTCAACTCTTGAATGTCATCCGGTAACTCATTCCCACTCATGGAAATAAGTTACCAAACGATACACGATTGGCCAAGGCCAAAGATTCTATGTCTGAGAATATTTTAATTTTTTGTGGGGTTCTTGCCAGGGATCAAGCCCAATAAGAAAACTTTTTATCTTTTCAGTCTCAACATAGAGGCAATCTTCTTCCAAGTGGGAAGGCCACTGAAACTTTTCTTTCTCCAGACGTTTGTACCAGAGCACAAAGCCACTGTCGTCCCAATAGATGATCTTGAGCTTCGAGCGGCTTGAACTGCAGAACACGAATAGATACTTTTCAAAGGGATTGAGGTTCATTTGCTCCTGTATGATTCCGCAAAGGCCATCGATC
>JACCVN010000048.1 GCA_013698165.1 Parachlamydiaceae bacterium
CATTCGCGGCTAGAGGTTCATTTGTGCGGTATATTTCGCAATACATTACCTCAAATAGGTTATACCTAAATATACTTAAATTCATGTGAATAAAAAACCCAATTTTTTGCACAAAAACAACACCCTAGCTACGGGTATGCAAAAAAAGCCCTCATAACCCTGACAAGGGTTCATCTCTTTTATCTATTCATAGGCTTTATAAAATTTGGTAATGATAAGGCCTATACCAGTATATGCTGCCACCACATTCGCGGCTTTAATTTTTTGATAATCATACTTTATGACTTACCCAAGTAGCGAAGGTGTAAATTTTGTTCAGTTTTTCGACCCATTCCTTCATGTGGTTTTATTATAAATATATACTCGACATAGCTGAATCTGAGAATTTGGGCAAACCCTAGTAACTGTCAAGATAGTATTTTCGGATATTTCTGCGTCAAAGCCCCATGGTTTGCCGATCATAAAAGGGGCTGTATTGACTAATACAACCCCTTTTAGGATCGACACACCACGGGAGCTTTCACGCTAGAAATAGTCGAAAATTCTACCTTGTCAGTGTACTAGTCTGCGGGCTCTCTGGTAGTCTAAAATTGTCTCGAGATAATAATTTTAAAGATTATGCTCATTAAAAGCCGTTCATTAACGCCTCAGATTCATACATTTGTGGCTTTTAGACATGCCGCCTCTAGACTTCTATTTAACATAAATCTGCTTGTTTATTACTTTAATCTAATTTTCATTTCACCATTGATTAGCCTTTATCTTCCTTAAGTCTCTTCCGCCTCAAGATAATTTAATCTAAAATTCTAAGACTTTACTTTAAATAGTTAAAAATTGGTATACTTAGTAATATATGTAGGCATGTATCTTTGTTTGTTTTAAACATTTTAGTTGAAACTAAATAATATTGAGTTTATAATATTTTGTAGTATGTAATATATTATTAATTTAATTTGAGGTCATATGCTAAATAATACTTTTATAAAAAATGATGCTTTAATCGCCGGTGTTCAAGAAGATTATAAAACGATTGTGCATGGTGACAAGCACAAGGTGGGTCCAATCGGCCATGAAACGACACTTAAGGAAATTGGGGCTTGCTGCGGAAGATCCAGAGGCATGATCGTGACTTTTTTCAGTCGATTGTCTGTTCTCTTTAGGAAACATATCTGGTTGAACGAAAAAACCATTAATGAATATCTCGACATAGAACATTTCGATAAGTTATCAAAAACCGTGGCAAAAATTGAAATCGTTAGAGATCATATTAGAGCTTCTAAGTCCACGACTAATAAAATTCATGCTTCGACACCCGCGGAGCACAAATATATCCTCAAATCAAACGTCAAATTAGATCAAATGGATAGGCGCCTGCAAAGGATCAATGAACTTTTTAAGGAAAGAATTAACCAGCGATTGGAAGAGCACCCTGAACTTAAATTTCGACAGCCTATTATTGTTCCTAATCAACCTTGGTCGATGAAGGATGTTCCTCCTGCGTCGCTTCCATTTAAGTCTTTTGCAGGTGTGCAAATAGCTGAAAAATTGGCTGATCAATCGATTGTCAAAGAAAATGTTCAATTAGTGGATCTTCAACATAAGGCAGCAACCATCATTGGCGATGTGGCGATGAATCATGTAAATCAAGCCATTGGTTTATCTCTTCCAAAGATTTTTCGCGAAACTGTGTCTAGCGCTATCGATATTAGAGGAATTGCAACCACAGGGGTATCTAATTTGTTAGATTTTCTTAAGACTAATTATCTTGCTAGCACAAGGGGTAAAAATGTTATTGAAAATTTACCGGTTGAATACAAAGAAAACATTAGAGAATATATAAATTTGGAAATGGAAATTGATCTTATTAAAAACTCAGTAGGGCATCCAAAAAAAGATAAATTACATATTTTAGAACTTAGAAAAGAAAAGCTCGATGTATTAGTTAACGAAATAAAGGGACTAGTAGAGAAGGATTCTATCGGATCTGCTATTCCTATCGCGAGAGATGCCGCAATCTCTGCTGCAGATCGCTATTTCAATGGATTAACCAAAGCGGTGACGACACTTAAAGAAAATAACCCTCACTTTAATGACATTCCATCTCAAATCCGTCAATTTATGATCTTAATAGAAATGAAGCAGATCAATGAAGCAGCACCTGAAAATGAACGAATTCACACTCCCATCTTTGTTCCTACACTCGAACAAAGTGAGCAAGACATTATCGATGACTTAGTAAAGCTGATAAACAGTGGCGTGAAACCCAAAGATTTCGATGATAATTCGATTGTTTTACTTGGCGGTATGGAAGAAGAAATCCGGCTGAAATTTGAAGCGGGCGATTCTTCAATGGATAAAAAACTAGGTGATCTTGGAAAGACAGCCATGCAAAAATTACTATTCCCGCACGGCATTCCTTTAGGTGGAGGCGCTGACTGGGCCCTAAAGCTTGCAGGGAAAAACTTTAAAGATCTCGAAGCAGAAGTGTTGACAAAAGTGATGAAAATTATATTAGAAAAAGTGACAGATCCCTATATCATCAATGAAGTTCTCGAGCACCAGCTTGATAGAGCCTTTGATAAAATAGCAGACATTAAAGGTATTGAAATTGAAACTCTATATGTGAAAGCTCAAATAGAGACCCTCAAACAAAATAATTTGTTTGCATCGACACCCGAGTTTCAAAAGCTTAATAAAATACAACTTGATAAGCTTGAAGAAAGGCTTCAAATGTTAAATGAAGCTAAAGAAAAGAAAATTGAAATCATTAAAGTTAAAGCTGAAATTGAAACTGCACGCCAAAAATTTAATGTTGTTGACGATGTGCTTAGCATGGTTATTGACCTGGAAGAATATAATAAAAATGAAGAGCATATTCAAAGGCTTAACTATAAGCTTGCCAAACTGGAAGGAAAAGTCCCTGAAACTATTGAAGAACTATTTTATAACCGCTTAAGAGCTGGTAGCAAAAATAGTACGGAAGGAATGGGAAATCCTGAAATGACAGATAAATATGTTAACGTTGCATTAAACTTAGCGAATTTAACGATTCCTGAAGAGAACAAATATGAACGTGAGCTTTTAAAAGCTGCAGACAGAGCATTAAAAAATAAACCTGAAAATCAGTTAAAAATTCAAAAGATGATTGAACAGCCTATCAATGATCTTGCCATGAGTTTTGACAATAGAATGTTAATAAAATTAATTCAAATGGGCTTGAACGAAATTTTGGATGAAAAAGGGAATTTAGATCCTAAGTACTTTAATGAAGATGGGACGATTATCACTACTCTTCCGACTGAAAAAGAAAGAGAAGTTCAAATGCACAGGATTAAAGGTAAGATCGATCAGCTAACTTCCGCAGGGATCAATTTAGGAAAAGAGAACGCATTTTTAAAGCCTTTCCTACCTTCAAATGAGATGATTGCTGCCCACAGCAATAACCTTTACAACATTCTGACTATGTCAGAAGTCAATAAAGTTTTAGTCACAGAAATGTTTGCCAGCATTACCGCCTAAATCAAATGTGCCTGCACAGGCTGCTGCAACATGCAGCAGCCTTTCTATAATGTAGGCGGCTGCGTCTCGCAGCAGGTAATCATATTCAGGTTTAAATTTCTCAAATCGATTTAAAAAGTTGTGTATTGAAGCATGCTTTTAGGGCACTTTTCGCCTGCTGCGAGACGCAGCAGCCTACATTTGTTCTTATCTTTATCTTCTAGCTCTGAGCTCTATGGTCGTTTAGTTTTCAATTCCGAAGTGCTTTACGAGCATCATCATAATAGCCGCGACTATAATAATAATTCGATGCTTTTTCCCTAAGAGCTTTTTGTAAACTGGTGTTGTAAGTTATCTCTCGGTTGATTTTAAGTGCCTCATCAACATACCCATGATTAAATCGACTCTCCGCCACTTTTGATATGAATGTTTCTTTTGCAGTGGTGTTGTAAGTTATTTCTCGATTGATTTTAAGTGCTTCATCAATATACCCATGATTAAATCGACGCTCCGCTACTTTTGATATGAACGTTTCTTTAGCAGTTGTGTTGTAAGTTATCTCACGATTGATTTTAAGTGCTTCATTAATAAACCCATTATTAAATCGACCCTCCGCCACTTTTGATATGAACGTTTCTTTAGCAGTTGTGTTGTAAGTTATCCCTCTATTCGTTTTAAGAGCATCATCAATATAGCCTCGATTATACTGAGCATTCGCAATTTTTTCTAAAAGGCTGTCTTCAGAATTGCTTGAACTAACTTCCGACTTTACGAGTGGAACATTAACTGAGCCTTGATTAAAATGACGTATTCCAATCCCATTGGTTTTTTGGGTTGTACCTACGCATTCGATAATCCACGAAACAACTCTACCTCCTAAATTTCCAAGCGCGTAGATTACAGCTGCAACCCCTAATGTTCCAATACATAGAGCTTGATTTTTCTTAATAAAATTTTCAATATCTGAAAAGAAAGATGTAACTTGCATTAACCACTCCAGAATTTAATAAACTAATCACTGAACAACTATTTATAGCGAAAAAAGCTTTTATGACCTTCGCAGCTTTTACAGTATATCTAAAACCCCAAAAATACTCCAGTTCAATCCATAAGTGCAATCCCATCAAACAAAAAACCTTCCAAAAGAAAAGTTCACCTCAATGTTGTATCTTCGTTCTCCAGAATTCAAGACGGACGTAGTACATTGACAATATTTTGATCTACTCATAGAGTACATTCTTCTCTCTCGCAATTTCAGAGCAAGAGAAAGAGCGCTAGCTCACCTTTAAACCATTAAATAATAGAGGATCTAATGGAAGTATCTAATAAAACTTATTTTGTACCGGACTGGAACATCACCGATACTCTACAAAATAGCAGAGCGGCATGGACAATGGCATTTGATAAATCGTATTGTTTATTTGCTAAAAAAATCAGTGAATTCATAGCTAAAGACATCTTTACAGTGTTAAAGGAATCATGTGTAAACCCCTTCAATTTACAGCCTGAAGTCAAAAGAACTATCACTCGCACATATCCTCTTAATATTCTTAAGATAGAAGATGCCATCAAATTAAAAGAAATGGCCCAGGAAGCAGCTGAACTAGCTCCATTCAATGATTGGTTTGCAAGATTCGCAGCTCCAAAGAAAAAAGAAGAGAGGATCGTAGAAAACAAAGCAAACATCATTGAGGATAGCTGTGATGCAATGAGCGGCCCAAATTTTACAAAAAAAACACGGTATCTCACCCGTGAGCAAGAAAGTAACACCGCTATAGATGGTTCTTACTTCAAAGATAGGATGTCCGTCATAGGAAAGCGGGTATGCAAAGACCTTGTAAACACTTTTAATGAATTTAGTAAAATTCCTGAGAATAAACGTTTGAAAGTCCAAGTCAATTGGCTCAATGATGGTGTTGATATGGGTTCCTTTAGTAAGAGTCTTGATGTTCAGGTTGAACTTTGGCTGGAAGATGAGAAAAGTCCTTCACAGCCTACACAACAACTTGCTTCGCTAAAAGAAATAGAAAAACAAAAAAAGGTTGAGAATTTTAATCAGCTGAAAGGTCAAGCCTTTTACATAGGGATGACTACTCTCTTTGTTGTCGTATTAGGGATTGGTTTCGTGCTAAATAATAAGGCGTAACGTAAATCCATTGTAGCCTGCTGCATCTAGCAGCAGGTGTATGATGAGCGTAAGACAGCATCTACGCTTCGCTGACTCCTGCTGCGAGACGAAACAGGCTACATTCGCCGCTTTCACTTATGCAATTACCTCTAAAAAATCCTTCTTTTTTGCTTGATAAATCGTCCATTTTATTCATTGAATTGTGGGATTTTTGATGCTAACTCCGCTCTGAAATGCATCATTTTTTCGTTCATAACTCTTGTTCATGACTGATCAGATCTTTGTTCATAACCCTTGTTTTGTTGATAACCCTCATTTCATAAACTGGCTATAAACAGCCCTTGAACATGACTTTCTTCACCTAGAATCTGCAGTTATTAACATGTCCACAGCCTCTTTGAAGAAGAAGTTAGAGTTATATATCATTTCTCTTCTCTCAGAATTTGTGGGAAAGTTTCATTTTATATTAAGGCTTAATTTGTTTATGATGCTCCTTTAAGTCATCAGCCATAGGCACAAATTGAGGAAGCAAAATGAGCGATTTTCATCCGACAGCATTTTTCCATCTTGAACACTTTCAACATGCTTCCCTCTTTAAATCCTGCTTACAAGTTTGGGAAGTTTTT
>JACCVN010000079.1 GCA_013698165.1 Parachlamydiaceae bacterium
TAATAAAGGAGCACAGAAATGCAAAGATTTTACAAATCCACCTGGATGATATCATTGTTGTTATTCCCATATTGTCTCTTCAGCTTGAATATTTCATATCCCACTTTTCAAGAAGAGGTTCTCTATCCTAATAGCAATCCTTTTCATGAAGAGTACCTGCAGGTTTCATCTCTACATAAGATCTACGTAGGGGAGTTTGGCAATCCTGATGGGATTCCAGTAGTAGTCGTGCATGGTGGGCCTGGAGGTGGGTGTGAACCTGTCTGGTCCTCATTTTTTGATCCTGCTGTTTACCGCATTGTGATGTTTGATCAAAGAGGTGCCAAGCGGTCTATTCCATTTGCAGAGATGGATCAAAACACCCCGCAACAACTCATTAAAGACATGGAACTTTTACGAGAGCATCTCGGCATTGAACGCTGGTATTTATTTGGAGGCTCTTGGGGGTCGACCCTTTCGCTTCTTTATAGCGAGTCTTATCCAGAAAGAGTTCTTGGACTTGTTCTGCGAGGGATATTTCTCGCTAGAGAAAAAGACTATAACCATCTTTTTTATGGGATGCGTGAGACACTTCCGGAAGCCTGGGAGGAAATGGTTTCTGCAGTAGGTGCAGACCCTAGCGGAATCGACCTCATTGATGTTTTGCATAATCAGGTGATGAATCCGGATCCAATTTCACATTTAAAAGCAGCTCATGCATTTATGCGGTTTGATACACGCTGTGCATTCTTGCTTCCCACTCAACAGATAATTGACGAGATTGATAATAATGATCTCGATGCATTAGGTGTTGCGCGTCCATTTATTCATTATTCGAAAAATGGATTTTTTATTGATGAAAATCAGGTTCTTAACTCCATCAAAACGATTGAGCACATCCCCACCATCATTGTGCATGGGCGTTATGATATTATTTGTCCTGTATCCCAAGCCTTTGAATTGCATAAAAGCATGCCTAAATCTGAGCTTTGGATCGTCCCCGATGCCGGACATGCGTCCAGCGAGCCATCAATTAAACGAGCTTTAAAAGTCGCTATGGACCACATCCGAACAAAGTAGTCACGGTTAAGAGCTAAACTTGTCCACAAAACTAAAGGCTTTTGGTAGGCAATCGGGGAGTGAGCTCATTCTCACCTCCGATGCTTTGGCGGAGCCCATATTCATCTATATCGAGTATATTTTTCCTTTTCAAAGTCTAGGACGCGCAAATGTAAATATAACTCAAAATTTTAAAGAATAGATTTTCAGAACTTTGCTCTAAAAATGAATGGGTCGAATACTAAGTTATTTTCATTTTTTTCGAATTTTCCCCTACTTCTTTAATTATCTTTTGAGAAACTGTGTATGTAATAAGAAGACAATCTCTCTCCAAACTCATTTCAAACATTTCAGGATCCCCTTCAAATCTCTCGTATATTTTTAAAAGATGTTTGGAGTGATTCAAGGGGTTATAGTATCTGTCTCCCTCCTGATTCAAAGGAAAACCTTTTTCGCTACCATCTTTACAATACTTCAGTAATGCTAAAAGATCTTCACCCGATTGATTATCCGGATTCTCCAACACATAGACTAGGTCTTTGTTCGGCTCCATAATATTGCAATCATTCATAAAATTGATGCTTTTCTTGATATATTTTGGATAAAGATTATGAGGGTTACTAAACCCAAAAACAGGAAGCGAATCAGAATCCATTTTCAGTTTTGGGGAATATGAACTTTTCTTGAATATGGCTGCAAATAGAGCTGCCATTCCGGGATCTATATTTTGATTATTGCATTTAATTGTAGTAAAAGTATGGTTATGAATTTCAACGAATCCTAAAGAGTCATCGTCATAGGGACGATCAAAAACTTTAACGACGAGTGCAGTATCATCTTCAAAGCCCTTTTTAATAGCAGAAAAATCAGTATATTTGATTGAACCGTATGATAACATAACCGGTGCATCATACGCCTGGAAAATAAATTGATAATAAAAAGTTTCGCTACTACCACGACCATAGGGATTCATCTAATATTCTCCTTTTAAAAATCTTTCATGCACAAATGTTAACAAAACTCAGAATTTTAAAGAATGGATTTTCAGAACCTTGCCCTCTTAAAATGGAGGTAAATTAAACTATTTAAGCCTGTTTAGCGCTAATAGATAAAAATAAAGGCTTAGGTTGGCACGTGAGTTGGCATTTTTTTTGATGAAGTGAAGTGAAAAAAAAAGGCAGTGACTGCTCTCGCAGTAACTGCCATAAATTTTGTATATCCCGTTACAGAATGTACACTTCGAACTTTTGAATGGACCGACTTCTTAAAAATTTTCAATTTTGTGATTAACGTTGATGTAATTCACTTCTTGCGCTGCAAAAAGCTTTACCGCCGGTACCCTGAAAGCTGCACAAGAGACGGTATCTAATCCTAATTGATGAGAAATAAAAACACCTTCCTTTTGGCTGGCATGTTCTCCGCAAATTCCGATGACCACGTGGCTATTTTTGGATCGCGTTTGGGTTACGCAAACCCGCATCAGCTCCTTGACAGCTGGATCGATTCGAGAAAAGGGATCAGCTTTTAGTAGGCCAAGTTCAAGATAGATATTATTGGTGGGGCCAGGAAATTATAACTGTTTGTCAGGAATATTGTCCTTGCAAACGAGATGCGGATTTCCCTCATATCATCCTAATGAACTATCCTTTTGCTGATATGCTAGGCGAAGAAGTTAATCGTAACCTTATTATTGAACAGTTAAAAAATAATATTTCTAATTTAATTGCTAATAAAGTTTCCTTTGCTGCGATAGCATGTAATACCTTATACGGGTTTCTTCCTTCAAAAATTGAAGGAGGGATATTAGTTCATATCATTGAAGAGACAAAAAGATACCTCGATGAGAAAAATTGGAAAACTCCATTGATCTAGTACACTGTCAAGGTAGAATTTTCGGTTATTTCTAGCGTGAAAGCTCCCGTGGTTTGTCGATCGTAAAAGGGGTTGTAT
>JACCVN010000080.1 GCA_013698165.1 Parachlamydiaceae bacterium
CCACTGGTTCTGAGCCCTTTACACTGCTTCAATAATTGTTGAAAAGGTCTTTTTGCGCTGCAAAAGCAACTAAACTGACTACAACAAATAGCGCTGCAATGCACTGTCTTAAGCTTCCTGCTAGGGGCTTTTTGCTTTCTCAACAGGCTCTTTTGTAGCTTGTGTTGGTTGCTCAAGAACGCTTTTCATCATCAGGAAGAGAGCAGCTTTCTGCTGAGTGCTAATCTCTTTTGAAGACATTAGACCAAACATACGGTCCATATGGCTTTGTACTTTAGCGGCTTTTTCAGCTTTATCAGCAGGAAGATTGCTATCGTTCGTCATCGATTCTACAGCTTTAAAATCTTCCGGAGTTGGGTGTAGGTTTTCTACTTCAACACGGAAGGTATCTAGTTGATCTCTGTAATTAATGACCATTTCTTCTTCACTGTGGCCTTTAGTATTTTCTTTTGCATCTTTGTTTTGTCCTACAGAAGCGTAATCATAATAGTAATAATCATCGTAGTAGTCGTCATCGTAGTAGTCGTCATCGTAGTAGTCAATATAGATATCTACATCATAGTCATGAGCTGCTTCGCGTCTTCTTCTCTCAGCATCCCAATATTCTTTATCAACCTGGAAGGCAATCAGAGTAAGAAACAGGTGCGGATGAATATTCTTTTCAGAAATGGCGGCTTGATCAATGATTTTGACGGTCCAGTTGCTCTTCAAGCGCAAAAATGGACGGGATATTTCAGCAATGGTATGTCCATCTGTAGGATCTGAAACCGTGTAAGTTGTTCCCCAAAAATTAAGAACCGCTTGACCAAGATATCTTCCTGTAGGAGAGATAATTTTAATTGTCGGAAAGAAAAATGTGAACTGTTGCTGTACAGACCCGATAGAGTTGCGATACTGGTCTTCGACATCAAAAACAGTTAAAAGACTTAAGAATCGCATTCTTGCTTTTGCCATCAAATTTTCTTGGTTATCCATTAAGTGGTATTCCGGCACTAAAGAATAAGGGCTTCTGTGGACTGTACCTAACATTCCTTCTGTAGTTTCAATGTCGAAAGTTGTCGTCCAGGAAAGCCATCTTTCCGTAACAGTAAATTCATTTGGTAGTTGATCTGCAGAAAGAAAGCTAGAAGCTAGCAAAAGGGGGCATATCACGAGGGTTTGGATGATTTTCTTGAACATCATAAAATCCTTTGAATTGGTTTTAAAATTTTAATATTCCATAGGCTGTTTAATCGCCAACAGTAACAATAATAGCGGTCAAATTTTAAGATTGGTTAAAGTAATTGTAAAAGTTGGGTGAATGTGGCTTGTCAAATGCGTAGCTTGTCAACGACGAACGACAGTAAGGACCTTAACGACAAAAGCCAATAACGACAACAAAACGTCCTTTTCGTCGTTCGTCGTTGCTCCTTCGGTAACCGTGTTTGGAAACGGCACGCTGTGATTGCCAAAAAATATACCAGAAACTTGTATTTAATGGAGGGATCTAGTAAAATTTAACCTCTACAGGCCTAAAGATTAAATCAGATTTTATAGATCTTATTCATCTTGTTAACCTTAGGAGGCGGGCAATAATAACTTTGGCGCAGTCTAAAAGCCAAAGTAATTGTTGCCCACCTCCTATTACACTAAATCCCTTACAAGAAGATTAGTATGTTTGGATTTCTCAAAAGTATTTTCGGTACAGCCCAAGACCGTTTAGTTAAGAAGTATTTCGGTGTTGTCAAAGAGGTCAACGCCCAAGACTTAAAGCTGCAAAATCTTAGCGATGAAGATCTTAAGGCTAAGACCCTCGAATTTAGAAAGCGCTATCAAGATGGAGAGACGCTAGATCAATTGCTCCCCGAAGCCTTTGCTGTTGTCAAGGGCGCCTGTCGCCGGATGATGGGCACTCCTGTGCATGTCTCAGGATACGATCAGAATTGGGATATGGTGCCCTTCGATGAACAGCTCGTTGGCGCTATCGCATTGCATAATGGTGGTATTGCTGAAATGCAGACGGGGGAAGGTAAAACCCTTACAGCAGTCATGCCCCTTTACCTCAATTCCTTGGCAGGCCTGCCGGTCCACCTGGTTACGGTCAATGATTACCTTGCACAGCGCGATTGCGAATGGACGGGTTCTGTATTGCGCTGGTTGGGCTTGACAACGGGATCTTTGACAAATGCCACTCCTCAAAATGAACGCAAAAAGATTTATGAAAGCGATGTTGTCTATGGAACTGCCTCTGAGTTTGGTTTCGATTACCTTAGAGATAACTCAATGGCCTTCAGAATGGATGAACAAGTACAGCGAGGATATTTCTATGCTGTAATCGATGAAGCCGACTCTATATTAATTGATGAAGCACGTACGCCTTTGATCATCTCCGGCCCATCACCCGTTAGCCGTCAGATGTATGACGAGCTGAAAGGCGGCGTTGCAGAGCTTGTGAAGCATCAGCGCGATCTTTGCAATAGACTTGCTAACGATGCCAGAAAGGTCATAGAGCAATCAGACATGTTTACTGATGAGGCCGCGGCGCCGACTGACAAAAAAGCCAGAAAGCAAAATGAAAATGACATTGAAGAAGCTGTTCACAAGCTATGGCTAGTTAGCAAGGGAACTCCTAACAACAAAGTCCTCAAACGCTTAAAAGAAAATCCAGATTTTAGAGCCATCTTAGACAAAAGAGATCTGTACTTCTATTCAGAGCAAAACAAAGAAGCGCGGGCAAATGCCTTAGCGGAACTTTTTATCATTGTTGACGAGCGTGCCAACGATTTTGAAATGACGGATAAAGGGATTCACGCTTGGCAGGATTACTCCGGTGGTATTGGCAGCTTGGACGATTTTACAATGCTTGACATCAGTCATGAGTACATGAAAGTCGATGAAAATCTTGATCTCACTGACGATCAAAAGGTCCAGCGCAAGCTTGAAGTACAAGAAGAAGACTTTAAACGCAAAGAGCGTGCTCATAATCTTCGCCAACTTTTGCGCGCACATTTGCTGATGGAAAAAGATGTCGATTACATCATTCAGGATGACAAAGTTGTCATTATTGATGAAAATACCGGTCGTCCGCAACCTGG
>JACCVN010000094.1 GCA_013698165.1 Parachlamydiaceae bacterium
CGTTGGGGGTACGATTAATCAAACCGGAAGTTTTTTGATGAAAGCTGAAAAAGTCGGTCATGAAACCTTGCTTGCGCGCATCATTCAAAGCGTTGCGGAAGCTCAAAGAAGCCGTGCACCTATACAATCGATGGCTGATCAAGTTTCCGCTTATTTTGTGCCGGCAGTAGTGATAATTGCGGTATTGACGTTTGTCATATGGGCAATCTGGGGGCCAGACCCTGCTTACCTTTACGCGCTTATTAATGCCGTATCAGTGTTGATTATTGCTTGCCCCTGTGCCCATTGGGCTGGCAACTCCGATGTCGATCATGGTGGGCATGGGAAAAGGGGCTGAAATGGGCATTCTGATAAAAGATGCTGTAGCATTGGAAATATTAGAGAAAATTAAGGTGCTTGTGATCGATAAAACTGGCACTCTCACAGAAGGAAAGCCTCAGCTCACACAAATTGTTGCTTGTGGAACCTGGAAGGAAAATGACCTCCTGCGTTTGGTTGCCTCAGCAGAAAAGAGCAGCGAGCATCCTTTAGCGCGTTCGATCGTTAAGGAAGCCCTCTCTAGAGGCTTACAATTGTCGGAAATGAAAGGTTTCCAATCTTTTACAGGCGGCGGAGTCATGGCAGAAGTTGAAGGTAAAAAGGTGCTTGTCGGTCGTATTGATTTCTTAGAAGAGAACCATATTAAAGATATTGCCCCTTTGCAGGAAAAAACTAAAATAGCTGAGCTTTCTTCGCGGGCTCAATCACAAGTTTTTGTGGCGATTGATGGAACTGCTGCAGGGTTAATCATTGTCACAGATCCAATAAAAAAATCTACCCCTGCTGCAATCGAGGTACTTCACAAGCAAGGGTTAAAAATTATCATGCTCTCCGGAGATAACGAGGAGGCCGCCAAAAGTGTGGCTGAAACGCTTCATATCGATGAATATCATGGCAATGTGACACCTCAATATAAATTTGAATTCATCCGCCAAATCAAGAAAAACAATCATCCGGTAGCTATGGCGGGTGATGGAATTAATGATGCTCCTGCCCTTGCCGAAGCTGATATAGGGATTGCAATGGGGACGGGCACTGATGTCGCTATGGAGAGCTCCGGGATGACCCTTGTTAAAGGAGATTTGATGGGAATTGCGAGAGCAATCCAACTCAGCAGACAGGTCATGAAAAACATTCGGCAAAATCTGTTCTTTGCCTTTATTTACAACGTAGTGGGAATAACAATCGCTGCTGGGCTATTTTATCCAATATTTGGATGGCTCCTAAATCCAATGATCGCAGCTTTGGCCATGAGCTTAAGTTCTGTATCAGTGATAGCTAATGCGCTAAGGCTAAAGTAGTATAGCCTGCTGCGATGCAGATAGGAGTTCAGCGAAGTATAGGCTGCAACTAACTCATCTAACCCTCCCGCGAGACGCAGCAGGTTACAGGCAAAAAAAAACCTCAAATTTAGCATTTGAGGTTTAACAAAAATTATTATGGACTATTACAAAAATTATTATCAAGGACTTAAGGATTAGATTAGATTATATTAAAATGAGAGTCTAAAGCGACTTTATTATAATTATTAGTATCTGCCTGCTTCCCTGCGACTCTCTAATCGGGAAGGCTTTTTGTTCCTCTTAGGACCTCTTGCGGAACCCATTCTTACTTTCTATGACACTATTAAACTACACTTTTGTTAAAGGAAAATTAAGATCAGGCTAAATTCACATAAATTTAAAGTAATGTAGCCTGCTGAGCCTTTACCGAAGTCGCGAATGTGGCGGTAGCATATAGCCACAGCGTAAAGCCTTATCATTACCCCAATTTTTACAAAATCCTCAAAATGCTTAAAAGAGAAGAACCCTTGTCAGGGTTATGAGGGCATTTTTTTATACCCGTAGCTGCAGCTGTCTTCGCTATCGCTCGCAAGCCTTGCTACGGGCTACAGAGAAATTATTAACTTAGATGTATGTGATTTTTATCCCGCTATTTACTGCACAAAATGAATATTCTAGCCGCGAATGCGGCGACAGAACGTTGTTCGCGCAATGGACACTTTTGTTGGCTTTGATTTGGATCGTTTCCCATTGGAATACAGTGCTTTATTT
>JACCVN010000577.1 GCA_013698165.1 Parachlamydiaceae bacterium
CAGTTAGTACAACTTCAATGGCTCCATCTCAGTCACAATCAACTTGCCTCTCTACCCTCGGAAATAGGGCAGTTAGTGCAACTTTACCAGCTCCAATTTAGCAACAATCAACTTGCTACAATACCGTCCGAAATAGGGCAATTAGTGCAACTTAGAGATCTAAATCTAAACCACAATCAAATTGCTACTGTACCTTCCGAAATAGGGCAATTAGTGCATCTGTGGCAGCTCGAACTTAACAACAATCAACTTGCTACCTTACCCTCCGAAATAGGGCAGTTAGGACAACTTAGGTATCTACACTTAGATGTCAACTTGTTGACTACTATGCCTGTTGAGTTAGGGCAGTTAGTAAACCTTGAGTATATTAGCTTAAATTGCAACCCTCTGCTGAGCTCTATACCTGACCAGATGTGGCTGAATAATAATCTAAGAATCTGGCATGATTCCTATGCCTTAACAATGGAAAAATTTATCACCAAAGCGAAAAACCTACACAAATTATAGTAGCATAGCTTGCCGTTCTACATGGGGGGAATTCATACATACTGCCCTTAGCCCAAATTCTCAGATTGAGCTAAGGGCAATGTATACTCGACATAGCTGAATCTGAGAATTTGGGCAACGCGAAAGCTCTCGCGGTTTAGCTTATTTAGAAGGCCCTGTATTGTTCTCAACCTATGCGGGTGAGTCGACTATAGCTCGCTAGCGGTATCCCAAGCCTTGAATGAGGCGATTTGTGTAAAGCCCATGGTGTAGCCTCGAATGAGGCAAACTATGGGTAGGGATAAATAAAATACGTAAGTCCCGAAGGGGCGGTGTGTGTAGTCTTCAAAATCTTGTATGGAAATCAATACTAGTCACATAAGCCGCCCCTGCGGGACTTACATTTTATTTATCCCTACCCATAGTTTGCCTCATTCGAGGCTACACCATGGGCTTTACACAAATCGCCTCATTCGAGGCTTAGGATGCCGCTAGCGAGCTATAGGCGACTCACCACATAGGTTGAAAACAATGCAGGACCTTTTAAATGAGCTCAGCTCCGAGGCTTTGGCCAGCCGAAATTTCTCAGATTTAACTATGTTGATGACATAAAAAGTAACAATGCCTTTGTTAGCCCACTGTACTAGTTAAACAACTTCAATCAGTTGGATTCTGAAATAAAATTACTTTGAGTGTCTCGAACATCTACATTCTCGCATCAATTGGTCCCTAAATTTAAATTCTCAGAGAAATTAAATAACTAGAATCTATTAAATATTTTAAATTTGAATATTTTTTATTGTATATAATTAATAAAAAAGGTATAATAATTATTACTTAATAAAATAATTTCACCAAGGTGTAAAAGAATGAATAAAATTAATAATATGAATTTAAGTCCAGTTGCTTACCCTTCTTTCAATCTATCATCAGGCTTTGAACCTTTGACGGTATCAGAGCGAACCTATCCTTTGAATAAAGGTTTATCTGAATGGACTAGGGAAAAACCGACCGACCCATTAGCGTTTGCTGAAATTAAAGATATAATTACTGAATGCTGTAATTTCCCTGAAATGAAAAAGCTGCAAGCCGTTTCAAATGCTTGGTCTGCTGCTGCTAATGAAAAAACTCAATGGCAATCTATCGGAAATTTATTAGAACTCCCAACTGACAAATGCGATCAAGAAAATATAAAAAATTTGATGATGCAGACACAGAAGCAGGCCAACGATTGCTTTCCTTCATTTGATAGTTTTTGGGACTTTTTATCAACCCGTTGTTGGCTTGGAATGGAACTGAGTTTTAGTCATAAAATTGAAGATATCAATACTCTTCGTAAAGCCACACAGGCTATAAGTATTCTTACCGTCTGGGCAGAGTTGGAAAACCAAGCTAATATTGCAGTTAAATCAGCTCCGAAGCTCGACCAGACAGAATCAATTGATGAGCTTTTAATTCAAGAAAAAGCCTTCCAAGAGTGGTTTAAAAACAATCTTGTTAACCTTTTGCCGCTGGATACACTTTATCTGAGTTATGGAAAGTTGACTTACCTGCCTCCTGAAATTGGTCAGCTTACTCAGCTTACTCAACTGAATCTAGCAAACAATAATTTGACTTTTCTACCTTCTGAAATAGGAAAGTTAGCCCAGTTAAGCTCTCTCTATCTTGATAACAATCAACTTGCTATTTTACCTTCCGAAATAGGAAAGTTAATACAACTTAGAGAACTCAGTCTTAGCCACAATCAACTTGCCATTGTACCCTCGGAAATAGGGCAGTTAGCCCAACTTAGAATACTCAATCTTAGCCACAATCAACTTGCCTCTGTACCCTCCGAAATAGGGCAGTTAGCGCAACTTGAAGAACTCAATCTTAACAACAATCAACTTGCCTCTGTACCCTCGGAAATAGGGCAATTGCAACTTGGAATACTCAATC
>JACCVN010000143.1 GCA_013698165.1 Parachlamydiaceae bacterium
CTACTAGCCCACACCCCCATCCGGGGGTGTTTTTTTGCTCGTAACTTAAAAACTTAAAAACCGTATACTATCATATGACTTGAAAATTTAAAAATGCTTAGATTCATGTGAATTTAAATCTTAAAAAAAGCTACAAAAACAACACCCTTGCTACGGGCTCCAAAAAGAGATCCACTATCGTGGATTTGCTGCAAATCTGGACTTGGGTTATGACAAGGTATTTGCCTAGGGGCTTTATTTTATCCACGAGCTTCGCAATGCTCTACAGCCATGTGGATTCTGCGGTTTTCGGATTGGATTTTTAGGCCAACTTGACGCATAGTGCAACTGTTGATTAGCTCTTCAGCTTTATTGATAACGTCTGACATCTGTTGACGTCTAGCTGAAAGGGTTTGGTTGATCTCGTCAATATTTAGAAGTGTTACTCCATTAAGCTTCGCAATCTCAGGATTAACATTTCTTGGAACGCTTAAGTCGATAACAAGCTTGCAATCTGCATTTCCCTTAACGGCGTACCCTTCGACGATATAGCGTGAAGCTTTAGTGCCGAAGATGATCCAATCATAACAATGCCATTCAGTTATATTGTCCCAATCTAAAGTTTCTATCCCATATAGAGCAGCCAAGTCAGTTGCCACCTGCGGAGATCGATTACACAAGGTTAGACGCGTTAAATTTTTGCTAATTAAAAATGAAATGATCTTTCGATTGATATCTGAAGCCCCTACAAATAAGACTTTCGCTTTCTGAACATCGGAAAATATTTGAACGCCGGCGTTTAGTACGGCGTGTTCAATGTCCGGTAAACCCCGTTGCATTGGCAGTTCTGATCGCACATGTTTTCCAACTTTAAGAGACTTTTGGAATAGATAGTGAAGTTGTTCAGGCAATGAAATGTATTTGGAAGCCTCTTCATAAGCACTTTTGACCTGACCAAGAATTTCCGTTTCACCGACGATAGCGCTATCAAGTCCTGTTGCTACTCTACAGAGATGTAAGAAGCAATCGCTGCCAAAATATGAGTAAAGCTTCTGGTCAAATTCATCTTCTACTTCCTGTCGCAAGATATTCAATATGTATGTATGCGTTTCAGCTAGATTATCGGAACTGAAATAGATTTCAGTTCTATTGCAAGTGGAAAGCAAAACAAAAAAGTGGCTTCTTCCATGCGTAGAATGACCAGCACCAAAACGCCTTTGACAGCATTGGGCCAGCGACTCGCGCAATTTTAAATTCGCAAGCCTGTGATTAATTCCTAAAATTCCGACCCGCATCGCATGTTCCCACAATATTAGGAGATGGGATAATATCCACCCATTCCATAGTCTATTAAGGGGGCGGGCAACAATTAATTTGGCTTGCGCGAAAGCCAAAGTTATTATTGCCCGCCTCCTTATCCGGCGTGTTCAAAATTTGAACCATGCCCTGTTATAGATAAAATTGTAATTATTGGAAATGCTTAGGAAAAGTTTTTTTTTATTACTTTCGAATCAGCTTGGCTTTTTGATCAGTGAACGCAGTTTATTGGCATCCAACCACTCGGTGTTGGTATCAGAAGCATAGGCAAAATTATCCGGCAAATGCCGTTCTCTACGGCCTGCAAGAAACTTTGTCATATAGGAAGCATCCCATGGTGCAGACTCGGGAAGGATCGCATAATAATTATCGAATTCCAAAGTATGCCGCGAGTCTTCAACGCTAATCATCAATTCATGTAATTTTTCTCCGGGACGAATCCCGGTAATCTCTAAGGGCATGCCAGGAGCTATGGCTTCAGCAAGATCAACAACTTTCATGCTTGGAATTTTCGGTACAAAGATCTCACCCCCTTGCATATCCTTAAAGCAGCTAATGACTAGATCGACGGCTTGATCGAGCGTGATCCAAAAGCGAGTCATGCGTATATCTGTTACAGGAAGAGAAGTCACCCCTTGGATTAACAGTTTTTGCCATAAAGGCAACAAACTCCCACGGCTGCCAAGAACATTACCGTAGCGCACAACAGAAAATTGGGGCTTTCTACGGGCGCCCACATAAATGTTCCCTGCACAAAAAAGTTTATCGGAACAGAGTTTTGTCGCTCCGTAAAGATTGACCGGGTTAACAGCCTTGTCAGTCGATAGGGCAATTACTTTTTCTATACCCAAATCAATAGCAACATCCACAATATTCATGGCACCCATGATATTGGTCTTTATGCATTCTGTGGGGTTATATTCAGCGGCAGGAACTTGTTTTAATGCTGCAGCGTGCACAATAAAATTAACTTCATGAAAAGCTCTGCGCAATCTATCGCTATCGCGGACATCCCCTAAGAAAAATCGACTCTTTGAACTATTAAAAATAGGATCTGATTGAAGGAGTTCCCATTGTTTTAGTTCATCGCGGCTAAAGATGATGACCTTTTGGCATTGATCTTCATTCAGTAATCTCTTAGCAAATGCTTGACCAAAGCTTCCGGTGCCGCCAGTAATTAGAACGACTTTGTCCTGGAATAAGCTTTTTGGCATTAGAGAACCCTTTAAGATGTTAGCTCTATTTCAAAACAGTGTAGATTAGAAGTCAGCTTTACCCGGATAGCGTGGAAAAGGAATCACATCGCGAATATTATCCATTCCGGTGACATACTGAACAAGCCTTTCAAAACCAGCACCAAAGCCGGCATGTTGAACAGTGCCATATTTTCGCAATTCCAAGTACCACCAGTAGTCTTCAAGGTTCATTTTTAGCGCTTTGATCTTATCGACCAATACATCGTAACGCTCTTCACGCTGACTTCCGCCAATTATTTCGCCTATTTTCGGTACAAGCACATCCATAGCGGCAACAGTTTTACCATCTTCATTAGTGCGCATGTAAAAAGATTTAATATCTTTTGGATAATCTGTGATGATGACAGGTTTTGCAAAATACTCTTCGGCAAGGAAACGTTCATGCTCAGATTGCAGATCCTGGCCCCATTTAATGGGGTATTCAAAATTTTTACCTGATTTTTCTAATATCCTTACAGCATATGTATATGTCGCTCTTTCGAATGGAGTATCAACGACGTGCTGTAATCGTTCGACCACACCCTCAGAAACATATTTATTGAAAAAAGCCATATCTTCAGGACAGTTTTCCAGCACATATTTCAAGACATACTTTATAAATGCTTCTGCACAGTCCATATTGTCGGTGATATCTGCAAAGGCCATTTCCGGTTCAATCATCCAAAACTCAGCCAAGTGTCGAGCCGTGTTTGAATTTTCAGCTCTAAAGGTTGGCCCAAAAGTATAAATATCAGAAAGTGCGCAGGCATATGCTTCGGCATTTAATTGACCTGAAACCGTTAGGAAAGTGGATTTACCAAAGAAATCCTGGGCGGGATCGATGGCCCCTTTATCGTTGCGTGCAGGTTTATCAAGATTCATACTGGTCACCTGAAACATCTCTCCTGCACCCTCGCAATCTGAACCTGTGATGATTGGAGTATGTATGTAAAGGAAGCCTTTTTCTTGGAAAAAATTATGAGTAGCAAAAGCTAAAGCATTTCTTACTCTTGCAACAGCTCCAATCGTGTTTGTGCGCGGGCGCAGATGGGCGATTGTACGCAAGAATTCAAAGGTGTGCCGCTTTTTCTGCAATGGGTAGACTTCCGGATCGCATTCACCGAGAATCTCTACGGTTTTGGCATGCAGTTCAACCTGTTGATTTTTCCCTGGACTTTCCGTAATTGTTCCCGTGGCACTAACAGCCACGCCTGTTGAAAGTGCTGCAATTACGTGGTCATACTTAGGAAAATTCGCATCAATGACAATTTGAAAATTTGAGAGCGTGGAGCCATCATTGATTTCTACGAATGAGAAAGTCTTCTGATTGCGGACAGTTCTTACCCAACCTTTGACTGTGACTTCAGTTCCGACCGGGGAAGACTGACCTTGAATAGGATTTTTAAGTTGTTTAATTTTCGTGCGCATTTGTATTTAATACCTTTAAATGAATAGTACTTATTATATGAACAATCTCATACATTTTGGCTAGCAAAACTTCTAAGTAGGGGGATTTCCTTCTTCCATTGTTCTGTACCACCGGGAGTTTCAAGATACATGGGAAGATCGCGCGTACGAGGGTCAGTCATCATAAAGCGAAAAGCATCCATTCCTATTAAACCTTCACCAAGAGGAGCATGACGATCAACTCGGGTGCCCAAACCTTTGAGTGAGTCGTTGACATGAAAAGCATAGAGATGTTTTAGTCCTATGACTTTATCGAACTCATTTAATGTGGCGTTGTAAGCATTAGCATTACGGATATCATAACCCGCAACAAAAATATGACAGGTATCGATGCAAACGCCGATGGGGATTTTCTTTTCGACTTTAGAAATGATATAGGCAATTTGCTCAAAACGATAACCTTGGCAAGAGCCTTGACCGGCAGTTGTTTCGAGAAGTAAACGGAGGTCGCGGCCGACTAATAACGGCTCCAATTCAAGAAGACTTTCAGCTATTCGATCTAAACAACCTTGTGGGTCTTCCGATAGGGCAGCACCCGGGTGAAAGTTCAAGTAAGTTAACTTTAAAGCCAAACAACGTTCGACCTCTTCCCTCATTGTTTTGCGACTTTTTACAAGAGCCTCAAGATCTGGCGATCCCAAATTAATTAGAAAGCTACTATGGCTCATGATTTTTTTGAGCCCGGTTTCAGACAATGTTTTGTGCCAGAGGTCTAAATCCTTTTGAGGGATAGGTGAGCTTGCCCAACGGCGCTGGTTTGCGGTAAATAGCTGTATCGTCGTTGCGCCTATACTCACCCCTTCAAGAAGTGCTTTATAAGCGCCGCCTGCGGCAGAAGTATGGGCGCCAATAAGTAAATTTTCAGGGGCAGTAGGCATTTCTTTTCTCCTAAAGTCAAGTCGAGATACGTTTTATAGCGAGCGTAGTACAACCATTCTAAAAAGAAGTCCCATTAACTTAAATGGAAAAAAATCTCTTTTCTCTTATGGTGAGCGAGCTTATGCTTTTGAAGCATGCAAGACACTACTCATACCATCCTACATTCCGCGAAGCGCTTTTTTTCCGGCACCCTCCTAAGCAGGTTTACAGGGCTGGGACGCGACATCTCTTTGGCTTATGCCTTTGGAGCTGACAGCGCTTTGGCTGCTTTTCTTGTCGCATTCCGCTTTGCGCACTTATTGAGACGTCTTTTAGGGGAAGGGGCATTTCAAACAGCCTTCATTCCTACTTTTGAAGAGTTGCGACATGAAAGCAGCCAGCGTGCGGGGCGTTTTTTTGTCGATCTCTATGGCGCTTTGACTTTAGTCTTAATTGCAATCATAGGGTTTTGCTTGGCAGGAGGCAGTTTATTGCTTGGGTATGCGGATTTAAGTGCAGGCAACGCCGAAATCATTTCATTAACGCTTTTGATGCTGCCAAGCTTACTTTTCATTTGTCTTTTCGGGTTAAATGCCTCCTTATTGCAATGTGAAAAATATTATTTTTTGCCGGCCTTTGCGCCAACAGCATTCAACCTCTTTTGGATTCTTGGTGCTCTCAGCCTAAAAGGCCTTACACCTGAAGCCGCCATGCCAAAGCTTGCATTATTTATCAATGCAGCGTGCTTTTGTCAGTGGCTTGTGACTGCCCCAACCACTTGGAACCTTGTCAAAAATCTAGGGATAAAAAATGCATGGAAACACCTGCATCCATATGCAAAAGATCTTTCTAAGCTTAGCGGACCACTAGTTTTAGGTATGCTGGGAGTGGGAGCGTCACAAATTAACAATGCTCTTGATGCTGTTTTCGCCCGCTACGCCTCTCTTGAAGGCCCGGCTTACCTTTGGTATGCTATACGTATCCAGCAACTGCCACTAGGATTAATCGGTATTGCCCTTTCAGGAGCGCTTTTGCCGGCACTTTCAAGAGCCATAAAATCAGATCAATCTAAAGAAGCAATTGAATCTAGCGATGATCCCAAGGCTGAAAAACTTGAACCCGAGACACAAAACCCCTCAAAATTTCGACATTTGTTAAGCACCACTTCAAAAAACTGTTTTCTTTTGATGCTTCCTATGACCGTGGGAATGTTTCTTTTTGGAAGGTTTGGCATTCAACTCCTCTATGGCCATGGAGATTTCGACTCTTCAGATGTAACTGCAACGACTTATTGTTTATGGGGATATGCTCTTGGACTAATTCCTATGGCGCTTGTGCTCATTTTAGCTCCAGGGTTTTATGCCCAAAAAAATTATCGCCTTCCTATGCAAGCCTCTATCGTCTCAATGCTGGTTAATGTCGCACTCAACAGCTGGTTTGTCTTTGGCTTAAATTGGGGGCCGACAAGTGTAGCCATTGCCACTAGTTTGAGCGCCTGGCTAAATTACTTCTGGCTTGCTTATGCGATGAAAAAACAAATTATTAATATATAGGTAATGCTAGCGCCCAAATGTCAGTAATTAACAAATTTGTTAGTTACTACCCAAAACGTAACTCGGCATGTAGCCTTCTGGGTCTCGCATCAATATTAAGGTGAGCAGAAGACCAGCATGTACGCTTCGCTGACTCCTGCTGCGAGACGCAGCACGCTACAAATTTAAGAAACTTGAACGATAAATTAATTTATCCTTAACATTCGGCAGGTACTATTCAGAAGAAAATGCAGTCAATGAAGACATGCATCAAACTAAAAATCATAAAGTCGAGTTAAAGAAAGGATAAAACAATGTCTAGCACAATTAATAACCTATGCGACGATTTTAATGGTATGATTGGAAGAATCAGCCAAACATTAATCAAAGACAGTTCAAAAAAAGAATTTGAGCCTCGCGCGCCTAAAAAATTTGACGAGTCAGAAGGACTTTTTTCTACCATTTCAAAAGGTCTTGAAAACGTCGTTATCGGCGCTGAAAACCTCGTAAACACCGCAGCTAAAGCGTTAGATACTGACTATCAAATGGAAAAAGCTTTCATGGCCCACAACATTAAAGCGACGATTTATAACGTTGGAACAATCCTAGCGATCATAGGGTTAGTCACTACTATTTTCAATCCCATCGGAGGTCTAGTCGTTTTTGCAGCTAGCATTGCAGGCAGAATGTTTGTTGACCGCGCAATGGAAAGAACATGGTGGGGCGCAATAGGCAACAATCATCAAGTTACAGATAATTCAGTCTATTCATTGCTATTTAAGTCTTACTTAAGCATGCCGACAAGATCAGTTTAAATTCCATTGAGATATTGCATAAGCCCGAACGGACTTATGCAAGTAATTAATTGCTATAAAAAGTGATAAGGAACGTCACTCACCGTTAGCGCCGCTCGCTTTATGATGCTGAGTATCGATGAAGCATCTATCCTCTAATTAGTTTGCGTAAGTAAGTTAGACTTAAAAAACCATGAGAGAATAATATCTTTGCAAAGCTTATAGATTAAATATGGCTCTCAACAACGGAATGCACTCGCAAGGTTGAAATTATCTTTGTAGCATTGTAAGCAGAATATTTGTTGATTACACAATGGAAAGAACATGATCCAAGACAATACCTAACCCCTAAATTTAATTCTTTGCCTTATGGCAACTACTATTTCACTTCATTTGCACTTTCTTGAAGAAGAAATTAGAAATTTAAACGATCTTAATCCTATCTTAACATTATTACATTACAATCCAAAAGTATTTGCTATTGAATTTAAAAATATAAAAACATATGGGGAAACAATGTGTAATCTAATTAATGACCTTTGCGATAACTTTAACCATTTTATTGGAAAGATTAGCGAAAAAACATTACGGGAGGGAAAACATAAAGAGCCAGAAGGTATTTTTGCTTCCGTTTTAAATGCTTTTGATATTGCGGCACCTCTTAAGTTTGAAAAGGATAAGGCTTTCATGGCCCACAATATTAAAGCCACGATTTATAATATTTGCACAGTCACAGCGATTATGGGTATAGCGGCTGCGATTCTTAATCCTCTCGCAGGTATAATCGTTTTTGCTTTCGGCCTTGCAGGCAGAAAGTTTGTTGAATTGGCAATGGAAAGAACATATTGGGGTTCTATTGGCAATCAACAGCAAGCAACTGATGATTCTCTCCATTCATGGTTTTTTAAGTCGCACCTACCTTCGCAGACTAATTAGAGTATAAATGCTTCATCGTTACTTAGCATCGTAAAGCGAGGTTGCTATGGGTGAGTAACGTTCCCTTATCACTGTTTATAGCAAGCTACTTTTACAACAAGGTACAATTCGGCATAAAATCAAGAAAGGAGTCACTCCCCTCCTACTACATTTCTATTTTTCTGATGACTTCGTATGGCTTGGTTTATTTCGTATTGGGGACTTGCGGTCCCTTGCTTTTGGTGAATAAATTCACTGAAAGCCATTACAGTCTTTTTTTCTGCTTCTAAAGATTTGGTTACATTCTCAATTATTTGCTGAAATAATGTTGTTCCTGAGGCTGAAATTTTTTTTGAAGCAATGATTGCTAATAGGGTTCTCTGTTCAAGGGTTAAACTTGCTAAAGTGGTAGCGGTAAGATCATAGGTTTCAATTTTTTGTCCTTTAAAAGCCCCCATACTTTGAAGTTCAGCTAAGTCATGAATTAACCTGTGAGCAAGGGTTTCCACGATTTGCAAATTATGGTGAGCGCGAGGTGATTTTTCAAGTAGCAATCCAAGGACATTCATATCGTGAAGAATGCATACTGTTAAGGCAAGTGCTTCTGCTGGTCTTGTACTAAGAAGATGAAGGTCTTCCAATCCTACACTTAAATCAACCGCCGTTATTAATCCTCCTCCCGCCGTTTTTGCGGGTTCGCGACCTGTTAAGCGAAAAAAATCATGCAGCCACTCGCTGACTTCTTTACGAGTAGTAAGACAATCACATTTATCTAATAATTCCTTATATTCCTTTCCATGACCCTGCGATTCCGCTAATTTTAGAAGATCTTCATCTGATAGAAAGTCTGCATCTTTTTTTGCTAGATGTACTGCCTCAACAATTTGATCTGAGTCATTTTTTATTTCACTTTCTAATTTATTAAAATCGTGAAACATATGATGACTTTTTAAAGAATCCGGTAGCATTTCACGAGAAGGGACAAAAAACATTATTTGAGATTGCATTTTCAAATAAATTTTACAGATTTGTACAATTTTACTAATTTCAGATTTTTTTTCTACCTCAAACTTTGAAGTACGTAAAGTTGGTTGACTTTTACTTTTACTATAGGCAGAAACAAATGGACCAGAACTAACACCCTTGGGAAACAACATATGTACCTCCAAGTCTTTAGCATCTATCTTAAAATTATAATATCTATTATAAATAATAATTATATTATAACAAATTAACCCTTTAAATAACAAACTAACATTCCCATTCTGTCCGCCCAATTTAAAAATTTCCTATATTTGCCCAAGATAAAAATTTCCGGTTTCTGACATAGACAATCTTAATTAGGAGGTTGTCAAAATGGAGGAAATTTTAGAAATGTCACGA
>JACCVN010000179.1 GCA_013698165.1 Parachlamydiaceae bacterium
CACCTTCGTCATTCATCTCTTCAGCAGAAACACTTGGAAGTTTCCACCAAACTTTGTCAATCTTTTCCCGCGCCACATCAGTTGTAAGCCTGATAATTTCCGCATCAACAGTTTGATTGCTGTCAGCACGTAAAATTTGTATGCGTTTTAAAGTTTCCACTAAATCACTCCGACGATAAAGATTTACAAGTTTGGGTAGTATATGCCTCAAATCAATTTTCAAATCAGCTAAATACTAACAAACATCTAAACGAAAATTTTATTTATAAATAGTGCGTCCGTCTTCGCCGCGCAGTTCAAAAGCAGATGTTTCTAATTTTATTTTCTTCCAATTATCAAATACTCGTGACTATAAACTTTTCTACCCTTATTTGAGTTAGCAAATTTCCCAATTGTATCTCTGTAAGGCGTAAGATTCTTTCCGCTAATTTTTCTTTTTGTTATTTCGATGTTTTTGAATCCACAAGCCTTCATTCGTTTGATTAAATAAGTGGCGTTGTCTATTTCTACTCCTTTGTAACTCGTATTGCCAATTACAAACAAAGCGTAGCCTTTATCATTAACTATTTGATATATCTTTTTCGTCGCCTTATCTAAATCTAAAAAGTATTTAGCAACTGACCTAGCCTTGGATTTATCAACATTACTTAGATTTTGGTAAATTGATAAACCAAAGTTATCCAATTCCTCTAATTTATTTTGCTCAATTTCGTAATTTCTTACGCTTCCGATTGTTCCATTTCTCAACTTTCTGTAATCATCTACATAGCCGAGACACAATGTTGATAATTGATGTAAATCTGCATACTCATACGAAGTAACATAAGGCGGACTTGTAATCAATAAATCTGCAAATGGTTTTTGAATTTTATAGCTGAGTAAGTTGGTTGTAACTACCTTGCTTTTAGCTTTTGCAATGGAAGAGTTCCTTACTTCTAAATTCGCTTTTAGCATTGCCCTTACTTGCTTTTCAAAACTTGGTCTCACTTTGGCAGATTTCTTATTTGGGTCTGTTTGAGGTTTTATTGATTTAGTTAGCCACTTTGAACTAGCCTTAAGAATGTTAGAAAAAGCGCAAAGAAAAAACTCTTGATATTTTTTGTCTTTCACGGACGCTTTAATAGAAAAAAGAAGTTTATTTAAGTCGTTTATTGCTTCTTCTTCAAACCAGTAATTTATCCTTTCATTCTCTTTGAGATGGTTGTTTTCTAAAGAAACATTGTCGAACAATGTAAGTATTTTCGATTGAAAATGTTTAACTTTCTTTTCGTCAAAAGTTTCACTTTTAACTTTGGCGATAAGCGTTGCAACAGGGTTTATATCGCAACCCCAAAAATCTATTCCCAAACGCTTTGCTTCTAGCGCGGTCGTTCCGCAACCGCAAAACACATCGGCTATTAGCTTCGGTTTCGCGCCCTTTTCTTTCACATAATTTAATGCCTTTTCAATTAGGAAGTGAGGAAACTTCGCCGGGTAAGCGTGAATTCGGTGCATTAGCAATTCTCTGCTTTCGCCAAAGTTCCAAAACTTATCTTCCTTGACAGAATGAATATCGAAATTTTTAATCGAATTTACTTTATACATTTTAGTTGGTAAGCAATCGTCTAGTTTTTGCCGGACGCATATTTACAAATAATGGATTTTTGAAAACCGCGCCCGTCAACAAACATTGACCGGGACCTAATGATGGCATTGTTGACCATAAAGCCTCGTGAACTCCACCTGTTGTCTGTTTGACAGGAGCTAAATTTGACGCTGATTTTAACTGATGAATAAACCGTGTATTTGCCAATTCAAATAATTCATCGGGAACGTGACCGGGCTGTTGAGAAACAATAGCAAGCGACATCCAACGCTTCCTGCCTCGCCGACTAATCAATTGAAGATTGTCCAAAACCGCCCGCATTTTTGATACAGACGAACGAGAAACGAATGTGTGAACCTCTTCCAAAACAACCATTATCTTCGGGCGCGGAATTTGATTTGACATATTTTCGTCAACGTCAAATTCGATGACTCTGTTGAATAACGATTGAAGAACATATGCAATCGCTATGTTTCTGCTTTTGTCATCTGTTTCTGAAACGTCGAGAACAGATAATCTCCCACCAACAAGCAAATCATCAATTGGTAAATAATCAGTTCTGTTTGTTGCATTCCAATCTAACATTCCTGAACGTCCTATACTTGTCAGCTTACTTTCCAAAGCCGATGCGGTTGTGCGTTCAAAGGGTTGAATGGTTCTCAAAAAAACATCATTTCCTAAGTTGTCAATTAGATTTTGAAGAGTGAAAGAATATGTTCTCGCTTGTGGTGAATGTTTTGCTATTAAATTATCCAAATCTTCAATCAAAACATTTTCGGCTGGGTGATTTGTTTTAATCTGCTCTAGCTCATTAACATACGGTTTTCCTTGATTACCACCGCCAGCAAAATTACCAAGTCTGTTAGGGGCGTTAGCACGAGCGTTTTGTGTTCGCGTAAACGCTACAACCCTTTCAAACATTCTGACCTGTGGTTCAGAGAACTCTTGAATATCTCCCACTACAAAAGTGTCTAATTGGGAAATCGGCACTTTGAACCGAATTGGATTATCTGCATCACTACTACCGGAAGAAGGAACATAAACATTGAAATCGTGAATTCCTTCGGGCGTTTCTTCATATTGCTCAGCTTAATACAGGACAAAAAAGAATTGGTATTTGAAAAAGATTGAGCATTGAGTTGAAATCTACTTTAGAAAATCTTGCAAATTTACAAAAAGGAGAT
>JACCVN010000186.1 GCA_013698165.1 Parachlamydiaceae bacterium
ATCTACCTTTTTGTTTAAAAAGATGAAAGTTTCAAACAAATGTGATCTGATGACACTACTAGAAATCTTTATAAAAAAATTTTAACAAGGTTCTAGTTCGTTGGCATGACAAAAGCGATTATCCGGGTTCTGTTTGCGTAAAATATGGAGCAGAAGATATAGGTAATGGCGATTGGGTTATGGAGTATTTCATAAAAGAAGATGATCAATGGAAGTACGATGGAGGTGGTTTAGTCCCTCGATAATAATCCCAAAACTGCATATTTCCTCTTGTTTCTAATTTTGAGTTTTACCGAGCGTTTGAGCTTGCTCGATAAATTTAATTGTAGTCAGAACTAACTTTTCAAAATCACTTGGCTTAGTCAGGTAGGCATTTGCGCCTGCTGCCATTGCTTTATCTATTTCCGTCTTTCTGACTTCACCGCTCAGAAAAATAACGGGTGTGATTTGGTCAAAACTTCTTATCTCCTGACAGATTTCAATTCCACTTAATCCGTCAAAGTAATTGTCTAAAATGATGGCTGAAAACTTTTCCTCGTGAATAAGTTTCAGACAAGAGGTTTGACTGCATGATTCGACTTCACAGTCTGCTTGCTTGAAGACAAAAGTTAATAAGAAGCAAGTGTCTTCATCATCTTCAATGCAGAGAATTTTTGATTTCGTTTCCGTCATATATTTTTCCAAGCTAGCTGATTTAGTGCCAGTCAATACTACTCAATACTTGGACTGATTTTTAGAAGTTAAAATAGATATAGGAAAAAGGTAATTCCAAATTATATGTATAAGCAACAAATTTAGCAATCGGGACTTAAAGTTGCGTCCTAATGAATTGGAAGGCGGAAAGTGTATTGATTAGCAGGTTTTAGGAAAATGTATGCAGAAGACAATTTTAGTAGCTGAGGATATAGAAGACTCTCGCCAACTGATGAAGGTTGTGCTTGAAATGTTCGGCTATATTGTCATTGAAGCGGAAAACGGTCAACAGGCAGTTAAAAGTGCCGCAGAACTTCATCCCGACCTGATTTTGATGGATATGTCTATGCCAATATTGGATGGATTGTCCGCTACAAAAGCGATTAGAAAGTTCAATGGAAAAACTAAAATTCCTATTATTGCCGTGACAGCCTTCGGAAAGCAGTATTATGACCTAGCAATCGAAGCAGGATGCAACGACCTGATTTCAAAGCCTGTTGATTTCGATACACTTCGCCCCGTAATTGCACAATATCTTTCTCAGTAAGCCTTCTTCTTTGGAGTCGGTTTTACACCCATCGCGCAAATTGTCGCATAACCTATTTCACTGGCTACTTTCTCCTTAAATATAATCCCTATTCCAAAAAATTTTTGTTCTCCAATTTTCGGTGGCGGCGAACAGGGAAAGAAATTATAGCCCCAATTATCTTCTTTTACTGCTGTCGGCTCACCTAACAGGTCAAGAATTTCAGATTCTTTCATTCCAACTTTTATTTGTTTGACATTTTTTAATGCCTCTTCACAGCTTACTTTTTTCTGTGAATCGCTTTCATCTGATAATTGTTTTGCCATATTCGATTGTGCGATGCCTAATCCAATTAGAATAGCAATCAGCAAATAATATATCTTTGAATTTTTCATTAGCTTTTAATCTTCTTCCTTTAAAATTTTGGCACTCCCTTTTAAAACAATATGAAACAAGAATTCTTGCGTTATTTTGGAAGCTACAAAAAAGCCAATCAGATAATAGATTGGCTTTTCTAGTTTGCAGATTTAATCAACCTCAATTTTTACATTACGGCATTAGAAATTTCATTTGAGATTGACCTTTTTAATCGGTAGATAAGGAATTTTCTGAGATGAGCTTGCGAAAAAAACAGCAAAATGTTAGTCTTTCCCCTTGTCAATTGTCCTTGACACGACAGGGGTCAACAGTTCAAATCTGTTACTGACTACCAATTTTCTATTTTTTGATCAGATGCTAACAAAGAACTTTGCATTTTTTACACGAACTACTACGACGCGCTTCTAACGGCGCGTAATTCGGCGTTTTTATTTTTTAACGCTAAGGCAAAGTCGCTTCTTTCAAATCAAATCTTTACGAGTAGTAGGTTGTTAATCGTTAGTGATTAATTGAATTTCCGAAGATAAGCGGCGAATTTGCTTTTAGCAAGTTTGCGGCTTGGCATTGGAA
>JACCVN010000194.1 GCA_013698165.1 Parachlamydiaceae bacterium
CTCCAATGACCACTGCACACTTGGATTCAATACGATAAGGAATTATCCCGAGACATTCTGGAGCCCGAAAGAATTGGCAAGGAAAATCAAACATTGCTTCAGAAGCAGCTCGACCATATTTGATAAACAACTTCTTTTCTTCTTCAAGTACTTCTTGATTCTCCAATAATTCTTGCATCTCTAACCTAAAATTAAGTATTACTTAAGCCTTTTTTAAAAAGCAGGTTTTCAGCACAATTGTATTGCGCCCCTTGCCACATTCAATTTCTCTTCGTTATTTAGTCTTATAATTTTTTTGACCTTCGCTTAGGATCTTTACTCTGGCTTCTCCTACCCTCTAAGAATATCCAACCCATTTTGCAGTTGTTGGAAAGCTAATCTAAAAAACCTATTTTTGGCCTTTTTTTTCATCTTTGAGCTTTTATCCGATATTGTCAAGATTAGGTTTAAAAAAATGTTTAGAATGTTTTTGCCTGAACTTCTTGTATTGCCTTTAGTCTTCGAGAAGCGACCATTGCAGCAAACGCTTATTTAATTTTTTAATTAAGTTTAACTAACTTCAGAATGATCGTGTGGATAGCACGATTGAATGAACAACGTTCTACTCCTGGATCTAAGAGACATTTCTTGCCTTTATTGTTTGAAATAAAAGGTTAAATTTTTGATAGAATAAATAATACTGTTGAAAAAAAACCGTTTTAAATGTTAGTGTTAGCGCGTTTAGAAGACTTAAAGTCAAGCTAAGCTAAGTCTACAAATATTTTAACAGTTAGAGGTTTATTATGGGTCCAGCTATAGCAACAGGTTTTTGTTATGGTGTATTAGCAAAATTAACTACTGACATTAGCCCAAAAGCAGCTTTTGTTTATTCAATGAGCAATGTAGCTATAGAAGAAGCTGCCATTTCAATAGGATCAGAATTATTCGCGCAAACGACCCTGGAAGGATGGTGGAAGAGTAAATTATTTTCTTTCAAGTTCAGATTTCTTTAATAAGTTCACTAATAAACCTATTTTAAGTAGTAAGAAAGGTTATATATTGTTGGCGTAGATCTTTATTAAAATCAATAGTCATTAAAAACACGGTTTTAACCCTTTTGGAGATTTTTCATGGGTTTAAGAGCTACTCGAAGTTTTTGTTTTTCTAAAATTCTTACTTCTTCTAAAGCGAAAATAATTCCTTCCAATGCTAGTATAGACATTTTCAACCTCTAACTGCTTAGTAAAAATGAAAGTGATCCTTACAGAAAAGCCGTCTGTTGCCCGCGATATTGCGGAACATCTCGGAGCCAAACAGCGACATGAAGGCTACTTCGAAGGTAATGGGTACCAGATTACATGGGCCTTTGGACACCTGATTACATTGAAAGATCCTCAAGAATATGACCCTTCATTAAAGAGATGGGCAATTGCGACCATTCCATTTATTCCAAATCCCTTCGAGCTAAAAGTTGTGGAAGATAAAGGCATACGCAAGCAATTTGCCATCATCAAAAAGCTATTAAAGGCCTCATCTGAAATCATCTGTGCAACAGATGCCGGACGCGAAGGAGAGCTCATTTTCCGCTATATTCTGGCTATGGTGCAATGTGAAAAAAGACCTTGGAAACGATTGTGGCTGTCATCCTTAACCGAAGAGGCCCTTCATTCTGCTTTTCAAAACTTGAAGCCGGGCAGCGACTATAATAACCTTTATGCAGCAGCGAAATGCCGCAGTGAGTCTGACTGGATTGTGGGCCTTAATGCCACACGCAATTTCACTGTGCGATATGGAGCTGGAAATACATTATGGAGTGTCGGACGCGTGCAAACGCCTGTGTTAGCAATGATTGTAAAGCGGGATGATGAGATCCGGCATTTTAAGTCGGAACCTTTTTGGGAGCTCCTCACAAAGTATAGAGAGGTCATATTTAAACTTAAAGCAGACCGTTTCAAATCCAAGATTGAAGCTGAAAAGGTCCTTGCAAAGGTTATCAATAGTCCCTTTACAATCGAAAAAATTGGAGTAAAGAATGAAAATGAATATCCTCCATTACTTTATGATCTTACAGAGCTGCAGCGTGACATGAATCGCCGGATGGGAATCACTGCTGCAGATACCTTGCAGATAGCCCAAACCTTGTATGAGCATAAATTAATAACTTATCCTCGAACGGATTCACGCTATCTGACAAATGATCTAAAAGGGCAAGTGATAAAAACCCTGGAGTGTTTAAAGCCGATAAAAGGTAAAGAGATCGGGCAGTTAAATCTGGCGCAGTTACCCTTCTCCAGCCGCATTATCAATGATAAAAAGGTGTCAGACCACCATGCGATTATTCCCACAGGAAAACTGCCAGGCACATTGCCTTATCAGTCACAAGCTGTATATGAGGCGATTGTTACCAGACTGATTGCGTCCTTTTATCCTACTTGCGTCAAAGAGCTCACAACTATTGAGGGCAGTTCCAACAAAGAACCTTTTCAAGCTAAAGGAGTAAGAATCCTAATCCCTGGATGGACAGTACTTTATCCTAAAAAGTCTGAAGATGCCAAGGAAGCTAAACAGCCCCCAGAGTCCCAGGAGCTCCCGCAATTTAAAAAGGGGGAGTTTGGTCCCCAT
>JACCVN010000196.1 GCA_013698165.1 Parachlamydiaceae bacterium
CTCGTTAACACTACAAACTATCGGAGTTTTAAAAGCATTTTTTCTATTGGAAGTATGCTCTGGGGGGGGAGTTTTTAGATTAATGAAATTAAGGTCTCCTTCAGCAAGCGGAATCATATTTGCAGTATTCCTCCCGAGTGTTAAAAAAGTAATCTTTAGGTTGTTAAACTTTTCAGTTTCTTCTTTTTTCATTAACTTTAAATTTTTTAATTTATCAGCATCATGTTTTTTATATTCACCAAAGTGGTCTTGCGCATCAATATTTTGGTTCAAAACTTCTGGACTATTTAAACCGAGAATCTTAATATTTTCATTGATTTCAAGTAACTCTGTCAATGAGAATTCAATTTCCATGAGAAGATCAACAAATTCATCCTTTAAAAGAGTAGTTTCAGAATTAGCATCAAAATACTTTTCAACTTCCCCGATAAGAGCTATTTTTTCTCGAGCTTTACTTTCATTATTTCCCTGATTTATCAGGTCTTTGCTTAAATGAATAATCTTATTCAGACTGCTGTTAATTTCAATTGTAAGTTTTGCATGGGGTGAAAGGGGATTGGCCTTATTGAGAATTCTCTTATCATCTAAAATTTTAGTCGTCACAAAATCATCTTCAATATTTTGCTTATTATTGATAGGTTGTAATTTCCCTTTAAGTTCATTACACAACTTTTTTTTAGCTTCATCAATCTGCAATTTATAAACGGGGGTATTTTTTAGCTCGCGATTTGGGGTTAGCTCCCACTTAGCCTTCGGGGTATTCCAAGGTGTTTTCTTTTCAGCTGTGTTGAGTATAGCTTTTCCATTAGGGGTACCCCAGTCATCGTCCTCATCGATATTTTCCTCTTCGGAAATGTCACTTTCCTGATCAAACGTTTCAACTTCTGATTTGCCGTTATTAAAAATTATATAATCCAATGTATCTAAAAAGCTCTCTTTCACTTTTGGTATCCATTCATCTTCATTATTATGAATGAAATCATTGTGAAACATGAGTGCTGTACAGCATAAGGCATAAAATTTTTCCGCAAGGCCTTCATCAGAATTACCTAAAAGCATAATCTCAGTAAAGTTGTCTTCAATATATTTTCTTGTTAACTCAAAATTTTGATATAGCTGTTCCAGTTCAGTTTGACCATTTAAATTTTCAAGGCCAAAATTAAAATTTTCTACTTCTGCTTTGTATTTATAAATTTCGATAGTGCTTGCCAGCTTTCTAATGATGTTAGGGGGACAGATCAAGCGTTCAGCGTCTAAAAAGTTATTCAAAAGTTGCTTTGCTGAATGAAAGCTTATAGGATCGCAATTGCTTACTCTTGAACACAACATGTCTATAAGTTTTCTAAATATAATAAAATCATTTTTGCTGTAATGCGGCTCTAGTGTGATTGTGGATAATAAATCTATCAGATCTTTAAAGAGCGCAGTTTGATGTTCATTGTGGATAGCCTGCGCTTCGAACTTAGCATTAGATAAATCTTCTAATTGAGAAACCACATGATTTGTTAAATTAATGCTTTCATTGAGTTCGTATCGTATTTGGTCGATATATTCCCGAGATTGAGTCAAGTCGTCATCTAAAGAAGACATCTTATCATTACTTATTTTTACCCACTTTTGACCTTCTTTTATAAATTTATTAAACAGTTCAATAAATCCTTTAATGTCGTACTGATCTTCTCCGATTATTTCCGGGATTGCATCCTCGCTGATTTCTTTGTTTATCAGTTCCATATTAAAAATTTCATTTTCTGGGACCACATTTGACCTATTAGGAATAGACTCTTTGTTTCCTTTGATTTTCAATTTCTTAGTAAGAATTTCATTTTCGGGAACAACTTTGGACCTATTAGGAATGATATTTTTATCGATTTGGCGTTTATTCCAGAATTGTCGGCTTCTATCGTATAAGTAACTGACAACAACCACTTTTTCAAGTATCGAAAAAGGAGACAAAGAATCTGAAGATGGAAGAAACTTTGAGAGCACATTTAACAGAGAACTGAAGGATGAGTGATTTGAAGTGTGTGCGTAGGAGCTGTTTACTTTGTTGTAGATACCTAAAGCGTGCTTTGACAAATTTTTGGAAATTTGAACTGAACTGGGTGTCAATTTTTTCATACTTTGGCCCAAAGAAACCCCATGAACAGAAATCGAATCGGTAGCAACGTTGATTATTTTGTTTACGGGTTCAAAAAAGGAAGGTAACTTTCCAATGAAGCCCGACGAGTAGGATTGAGAAACTTTTAATGGAATCGATGACATTGGGGAAAGCGCTTTATACGGCTTGATAATGTAAGGTAGGGTTGCTGATAAATCTCTCAAGGGGCATTGAGAAGTAATATTAAATGTTTTCAAATTCTGATAAACATTTATTTTTTTCAATGGTTCATAAATTTTCGACCAATTAGCAACAAAGTCAGGTAATGGACATTGAAAAATATTTGTGTTAAGTGATGGATCGCTCTGTGGAATAAAATCAGCAGAGGGAACGATTGGAAGGTTATAGTTGTAGATTAAATATGCGAGCCCTCCAGCTAAAACTCCAGCACCTGCGATAGCTGCTAACCCGATTACATGTCCCTTAAGAATATCGCTCCACTGGTTGATTTTCCCGTCAGCAATTTCCTTTTTATCGTTGTTAACACCTGAGACTGTGGCAGGATTAATTGTCTTCAGGGCAGTATTATCAACACGTTGCGGCATTGAAATTTTGATTGTTGGATTCTTTTTCTTCATCGCATCAAAATTTTTCTTTCGAACAATTTTAGCGTGTTCGACATTTGTTGTCTTTTTCCACGGAGAAAATTCTTTAAAAATTTCGCCTATGGATTTAAATAATTCAACAATTTTCAACATTAATTTTTGAAAAATCGTCTGTATTTTTTGAGAAGTGCCCATGGAACCGATTGATCTATAGGGAATGACTTTTCTAGCATCTTGTATCAACATAATCACCTGATTAAAGAGTTTCTTAAAATAATTTATTGGAGAAAGGATACAAGATGTTATACAACTATAATATTTATTACAAGGTTAAATCCAAAAAAACATCTAAAATAAATATTTCACTTGAATCGGTTAAGGTTAATTGACTACTTTGATGACCGCTTGAGTGCCAAAACCAAATTAAATGAATACAATTTCTTTTAGGGGCAATTCTTTAGATAATTTAATTTTGATCAATGAATTCAAAACTTTGCCACTCGTGCGTATTCAGCCAAGATGTTTCCCTAGCCACGTCCAAATTACAATAACGTGCCCAAAACGTAGCTTGGCATTCCAATGCCGAGTTTGGAGTGCCCAAAGTAAGTCTTATGCAAACAAGGCTTTGTCGCTCGTTACCTATTCTGCTAAGAGATTTACATGTAAGAATAAAACTATTTGTGGAAGTCATTAATAGAGTTTGATGATATTTAAGGCGAAGGATTTCGTGCGCTGTTTGAGAATACTAAGCTTGCAGATGCGACTTAGCTATCAAAGGGTTTACAAGCTCAGCGTAAGTCGCTGCCCGTTAAACTTACCATTCATCATTCATCATTCACAAATACGGGGCGGTTGGACTCGAACCAACGGAGACATGAGTCGATGAATTTACAGCCCCTATCCCATTCACAAGTTAGCGTAAACTGGAATGTTAAAGGCTAAAAATTTTTTTTACTGTAAGTGTTGGATTGAAAAATCAATTTAGATGGTAAAAAAAATACCCCCTAGATAATACTAGGGGGTATTTGCAATATACCTATCAAAGAGGGTTATTGCAGCTTGACAACGTTAATGAAAGCGTTTACGCCTCCATTAGCATTTAAAACAACCGGCACAGGTACATTAGATGAATCTAAACTTGCATTTTGAATCTGCAAGTAAGAATCATCCGTTTGCGCAGATAAAAGGAATGACACTGAAGTCAATTGTCTTATCGGTGCTACGAATAATGTACTACCTGGAACTATACGTGCTCTTTCATTAGCAGAGCTCATAACAACTTGGAATAGTGTACGCGCCATGCATTGAGCTTCAAACGCCTCAACGGCTACGCCATAGGTCACTTGATACAAACCTTTGGATGGTAGGTAAATTCCATAGTTGTCATACTTTATGCCGCCAAATTCAACACTCGGCTGCATATAGTGGCTGCTTATTCCATTATTTGCACATATTTGCTGACGCATATTTGTCGATGTGCTCAAAGCAGCACAAATACCCAATCCACCTGGTCCGCATGGGCCCTGTATGCCGCATGGGCCACATGGGCCAGGACAGCCACATTCACCTTGGCAACCCGGTTCACCTCTAAGCCCGTGCTCTCCTGAAACACCTTGTGGTCCAGGTATACCGTCCTGTCCCATAGGTCCGACCTTGCCGCGTGGACCAGCAAAACCAGCCTCGCCTCTAGGCCCTTGTAAGCCTATATCGCCTTTTGGTCCTTGTTGGCCCATTTCACCTTCAGGCCCATTTATACCTTGTAAACCTGTATCACCTTTTGGTCCTAGTTGACCTTGTGGACCGGCTTCACCTTGAGGTCCACTTTGACCTTGTAAACCTATATCACCTTTTGGTCCTAGCTGACCTTGTGGGCCGGCTTCACCTTGAGGTCCATTTGGGCCTTGTAAACCTGTATCACCTTTTGGTCCTTGTTGACCTTGTTGACCTTGTGGGCCGGCTTCACCTTGTGAACCACTTGGACCTTGAACTCCTTGGTATCCTGCAGGGCCTATTGGACCAGGCGCGCCGCCAGGGCCTTGTGGGCCTTGCTCACCAGGGGCACCGGCAGGGCCAGGTATTCCGCCTGGGCCTTGCGGGCCTACAGGTCCAGGGCAACCTGGTTCACCCATAGGACCACACTGTCCATTGGCTCCGCATTCACCACACGGGCCTCTTGGTCCACATTGACCACAGATGCCTTGAGGGCCGCATTCACCACAGGGTCCTTCTGGGCCACATGGGCCGCAGCCACCTGGAGGGCCACATTCACCATAGGGTCCTTGAGGGCCGCAGTTTCCTGGAGCTCCGCGCTCACCACAGGGCCCTTGAGGGCCGCACTGTCCTGGTTGGCCGCAGGGTCCTGGAGGGCCGCAGCGTCCTGGAGGGCCACAGGGGCCTGGAAGGCCACAGGGGCCTGGTTGGCCGCATTCACCACAGCGGCCTTGTGGGCCTTGTGGGCCTTGAGGGCCGCATGGTCCTGGAGGGCCACACTGAGGAAGAGTGGGCGCAGGGATGCACATTTGTGGGATGGAAGAACACGAATCAAAATTGCAAGGTTGGTTATTGTAAGACCGATTTTGATATTGATTGGTGTAATTTGGGTTATTGTAAGCAGCTTCTGAGGGTAAAGAAAAGAAGCAACTCATCGCCAATAGGCTGATGGTTAATGACTTAAACATACGATTCCTTGGTTTGTAGAAGGTCTTGTTACTAGCGAGTAAGAGAAAACACTACAGTGGCAAGCGAAGCGAAATTATGTGAGAAAACACCTTTGTCGGAGGAAAGTTAGTTGTTGTTTTACATATATAAATTTCTTTAAATTTAAAGATAGGAAAATTATTTTTTTTTAAATTTTAGAGCATAAGTTAACCCTATTCATTTCACATTTTACTGAAGAAAAACTTCAACCAGCAGGATATTGTGCTGACGCGGAAGTATTGATTATTGATACTTTATAAGTATCCCAGGAAAATGCGAATGGACTAATTGATTATCGTAGACAGTGAGTAAATTGGGTTGATTCGTGGCGTTATTTACTCGACATAGCTGAGTCTGAGAATTTTACATGCAAGAACTTTGCTTACTAGCCACATCAGCATGTAAGGCCAAAATACCTGAAATGATAGGTTGTTCATTTAAATAACCTACATACATTTAAAATCTTTACCCTGATAAGCGATGGAAGGGATTTTACTGTAGATCTTTTCGAAGGCTTCCAAATTACCTCCTATTTCAACAATGACTCATGAAAAATCGTTCACTGGAAACAGTGACCACTTTTTTAAAGTGTAGTCGTGTCTCAATTGAATCTGTCCGAAAATTATCTAGTTTCAAAAACATCCCGATATTTTCTTCTTTAAATGAGAGTCATTGTTCGACCAAAAATTCGGCCAAGTTTTTAGGCGTATCATTAATAGAAATCACATCAGTCGCTAAGTCTAACAATGTATAAGAGGCTGTTTGCCAATCAATGCAAGAGGATAGCCCGATATCACGATGGTCATAGCGAATTACTAGACATCCATCTGTAGCCATAATATGACAGAATTCATCTGTCCAAAAACATCCAGGCGCCATTGCTCCAGCAATCAGCACAAAGGCCATTTTCAATGGCTTGTCCGAATGATTCTGTATACAGTTGAATGGATTCTCCATTCTGAACGATTCTGGATTGCATGTTACTCTCATCAAACCATATGAGTTAACTTACCTGTTTTTTGTAGAATTTTTCGCTGTGCAGTCCATGCCCACCACGAAGTCGGCTCGCCGGTTTTAGCTTCGTGTATAATTGCAGCAAAAACGTCCCACATACACGGGTCATGACGCTTACCTGTCTGTTTTTCTAACTGTTCGAATAACTGAGTAGCATCTTGATGGATTAGATCATCTACCGAACTAATACCCAGAACATCTAAATCTCGTAGAGTTGCTTTTCCAACATTTTTCAAATCTCTCAGATTCTTTTTTTTAGCTGGCATCGGATAATACAACCCCTTTTACGATCGACAAACCACGGAGCTTTCACGCTAGAAATAGTCGAAAATTCTACCTTGACAGTGTACTAGTACGATCTCGTTACCACAGAGCTGGCAGTCTCATTTAAGAGCTCCTCAGTAAGATCCTCTAAAGAAGTCACCTTTTCCAACAGTTTAGGGTGCAAACATCTTATCCCATAACCGTCTTCTTTATTTCTCTGACTCATAAAAAGTCTATAGCTGTAATTTGGATCAAAAGGAGAACCTAAATTTTCTCGTATAATCGGTTTGTGAATTACTATTCCCCAATCATCGGTCAAAAGCGTTTCACTTTGCCCTTGATAATCATAAGGTTCATAGCACGTCACTACAGTCGATTCAGTAGACAGCTTTGAGTTTTTTTTAATCGTCGTAACCCCAACTAACAAAACTGGGCAAGATACATTCAGTTGAATTGTACAAATTGAATTTGCTTTCACTTTAATTTTTTGGGGCTTATAAACCAAAGAGATTGGAGCAGCTAGATCCCCTGGTCTATTGGCTTCTGGACGATACGCCTCTTCAATTTCAATATTTTTTTTAGAATCTGTTTGATTAATAATGGTTAATGCAAAGGCGGATTCACAAAAGCCAAATGCTGCAATCATCATAAAAAGTGAATTTTTTAAATACATAGACAACTCATTTTAATTTTTTATGGGGTTTCCCAAAAGCTACTCGACTAGAATGAAAGAGCGTAATTATCGAAGTTAATAATGTCAAATGACTTATTCAAGGTCTTAAACGACTCCTTCGAATCTAAAGATAGTTTTCAGCCAACTCGTCATCGTTCTCTAAACAGTACTTGAATCCTAAATCATCGGAGAGCTTACGACTTACCCCATCGTCATGGGCATTGCAAGCACAGTAGTCTTTATGAGGACTTAAACTTGAAGAAGCTTTGAATGTAAGTGATTGAAAATAAGAGTTGGGGGCGGTTGGACTCGAACCAACGGAGACGTGAGTCGAGGGATTTACAGTCCCTTGCAATTGCCACTATGCGACACCCCCAGAGACGGGACATACACACTTTCGGTCACATAAAAAAGTTGTGAGCGTGTGTGGTATGTAAGAATTGCTGACAGTAGGAATTGAACCCACAACCGTCCGATTACAAGTCGGGTGCTCTACCAATTGAGCTATGTCAGCGTTGTGATACAATGAACTTTATAGCAATTGAGTGCTTTTTGCTACAAGTAAATTCTCGTGATTAACGAATTCTTAAGGCAAATTTGATTCATTATTCTCATTCTCAATGGTTTCGGAATTCGAATCAGCAGTTTGCGAAATCGGTTGTGGCGGCTTGCTGCTGGCGCTTGCAATTGCGGAGCCGAAAGTTCGTTCGATCAGATTGACAGGTTCATCCTGGTTAACCGGCTGGTTGACCCAAACGGCCTTGAGTTTTCTAGGAGGTGTTTTCTCTTCTTTTTTGAGGAGGCAGCATTGCTTGTATTTTTTGCCTGACCCGCAAGGACAGGGATCATTTCGGCCGACTTTTTCGTTCATAATGTTTCATCCTTAAATTTCATGACATTTTTATCGAATTTGTATATACTCATCCCAGCTCAAAGTGAGAATTTGGACATCAACATTTATTATTATTCTTACCTAGGCAATCAAGGAATCAAGGGTAAAAGAGAAAAGACTCCTTTACTCCATCCTTTTATTTGTGCTCTGCGCAGCTATAACTTGATTATAGCCTATTTATTCGTTTTAACTCAATTATAACCGACGTTCCATGGATATTCCTCTTATACAGCCGCCCTGGAAAGGGTTAGGTAAAAAAATTGAAAGCTCTACCCGCAAGGCGATGTACGACTATAAGATGGTTGAAGGGGTCGATCAAGTTGCGGTAGCGTTAAGCGGAGGCAAGGATAGCTTGACTTTGCTCTATATGCTAAAAGCGATATCGGGTAGGGGATTCCACCCCTTCAATTTGCACGCCATTCATGTTAGCGGCGCCTATACCTGCGGTGCAGGTGTCAATGTCCAGATGCTGAGAAAAATTTGCGAGCAGTTGGAAGTTAACTTTATCGTGCGAGAGACAGATCAAGAGCTGGAGAAGCTAGAGTGCTACAGCTGCTCTAGAGAAAGGCGGTCGCTTTTATTTTCTGCTGCCAGGGAAGTCGGGGCTACAACCATTGCCTTTGGGCATCATCGCGATGACAATAGCCAAACGATTTTAATGAACCTGCTGCATAAGGCTGAATTTGCCGGCAACCTACCAAAATTGCAAATGTATGATTTTGGGGTGACGATCATTCGGCCTTTGATCTATATTTCCGAACAAGACATTAGAACCTTTGCACAGCAATGCGGCATTCTACGAATCACTTGCCAATGTCCAGTGGGACAAAATTCGATGCGTCGCAAAGTAAATGACCTTTTGACTGAAATCGAGCATTTATTTCCAAATGCTCGGGAAAACATCGCAAATGCCGGTTTAGTGTATGGTTCAAACAAAGCGACAAAAAAATAGGGCTATTTCCACCTTTTTGGTCAGAATTAGATCAAACAAGAACGTCTGTGCTGATTAAGGAGGTGGGCAGCCGCTTCAATGAATAGATTTTAGACCAAAAGTTGAGCAGATCCACTAATAGGAATATTATGAATTCGAAAGGCAACCATAACGATGAGATGAAAAATTCTTTGTCAAGCGATCATGAAAGCCGAGTTACAATTCAGGGTGTAGAAATTGCTCTAGGGTTTCCGGATGAGTTCGCATTCCAATGGATCGGTCAAAAAGACGTTCTCGATCAGCTTTTAGCTGCCTGGCTTGTGATCGATGAAAGCGATATTCCACTCAATCCACGCCTGATCGGCAAGCCCGGGGTTGGAAAGACGACTTTGGCTTATGCTGCAGCCAAGAAACTTAATAAGCCTGTATACATTTTTCAGTGTACCATGGATACCCGTCCAGAGGATCTTTTGATCACGCCTGTTATCGACAGTTCTGGTGGTATTCGTTATGTGGCATCGGCGTTGGTCACAGCCATGATCCGCGGTGCAGTATGCATATTGGATGAAGCTAATCGCATGAGCGAAAAATCGTGGGCATCGCTAGCTCCTTTGCTAGATACGCGTCGATATATTGAGTCGATAGTGGCAGGACTAAAGGTTAGAGCGCATCCTGATTTCCGCATCTGCGTGACTATGAATGATGATGCCTCGACATATGAAATCCCGGAATATATACATAGCCGTTTGCAGCCCCAGATCTATTTAGATTTTCCTGAAGCCGAAGAAGAAAGGCGGATTTTACGCGAGAATTTACCCTTTGTCGACGAGCATATTATGAATTATGTCGTTAACTTCTTGCAAAGGGCTCATGCCAAAAATGAGAATTATACCATTCGCGATGGGATCAATATCGCGCGATATGCCGCCAAGCGGATAAAAAGCCTGGAAGGCAATATGATCAACCCAGACAATTTATTGCGTGAAGCCATCTCTATGACTCTTGGCGAAGAAGCCTTGGGGCATGTAATTTAGAACATCTATGGTGTGCTCGTGCCTGATTACAAACAGATTAACCCTTATCTCTCAGTCATTCAAAAAGGTAACATCTTTGCGATCCCTATTACCCATTACAACATGGAAATGGCGGCTTTGGTGCGGATGGCCTTTAGGGATTTAAAACCTGATTGTGTTGCTGTGGAACTAGCAGAGACCATGAGTTTGCAGTTGATGCACGCGGCTGCTCGATTGCCTGACATCAGTTTAATTGTCTCTCAAGGAGCTAATCTCGAGCCTGTATACTACCTTGCAGAGCCTTGCGATGCCGCTTTTGAAGGTTTGAGATCAGCACTTGAGGGAAATGTCAGGGCTTTTTGTATAGATTTAGATGTCGATTTATACCC